>JAZSHA010000265.1:0-23017 GCA_045533025.1 Oscillospiraceae bacterium | reverse complement strand
ATGTATATTTATATAGGAGTATTTGTCATAGTTGTGTTTTTTATTTGTACATTGCGCCATAAGCTGCACATGCTCTGTAATCAGCTGATTCAAGTTCCTTTGTTCCGAATGCAGCCCATGTATGAGGTCTGTAAATGTCATTGTCATCTACATTGTGCATGGATACAGGAATTCTGAGCATACTTGCAAGAGTTATGAGGTCCTTACCAATATGACCATAGGAGATTGAACCATGGTTAGCACCCCAGTTAGCCATTACTGAGTAAACATCCTTGAATGCACCTTCGCCTGTAAGTCTTGGAACAAACCATGTTGTAGGCCATGTCTTGTCTGTTCTTTCGTCGAGAGGCTTGTGAACATCATCAGGAAGTGTTACTGTGTAGCCCTCTGCAATCTGGAGAGTTGGTCCAACGCCCTCAATGATGTTTACTCGCATCATTGTTACGGGCATTTCAGCCTGTGTCTTGAAGTGGGAGGAGAATCCGCCGCCTCTGAAGTAGCCGAGGTTTGCAGGACACCAGTCGGTAGCGTCGAGCATAGCCTTAATATCCTCATCAGTAACGTTCCACCACTGCTTCATAAGGTTTGTGCCGTCCTCGTCCTTAGCAAGACCTGTTGCGTCAACAGCTGCTGCACCAGAGTTGATGAGGTGGATAAAGCCATTTGCTGCTCTGCCCTCGGGTTTCCAGCCTGTAACACGCTCAACAGCCTCAGGGCTCCAGTATGTACGCACGTCAGCAAATACGGAAGCACGTCCTGTCAGCAGGTTGCCGAAAAGCATTGCTGTTCCGTTAAGGCCGTCATTTTCAGTAGCGAGAAGAACAGGCTGTTTCTTGCCGTTCCAGTCGAATGTGGAGTTGAGGATACTTTCCGCAAAGTGAGCGTTAGGAAGCCAGTCTGTCCACTGACGCTGTCCCTGGAAGCCGCCGAAAATAGCGTTTCTGCCATTGGACTCCTCAAATCTGCCCAGTTCCTTCAGCTTATCGTTGCCAAGCATTATGTCACGGATAATCAGCGTCATCTTCACGCAGAATTCCCACTGCTCCTCGTGGCTCATAACGTCAGGGTTGCCTGGGTTAACCTCAGTGTTCACGTCCATACCCTCAGGGCAGTTTGCCTTTGTCCACGCAAGAGCCTTTTCGTATTCAGCGTGGTCGTAGATTTCAAGCTTTACACGGCGGAGAATTTCCGTCATATCGACCCATTCAGGACGGATACCGAGATACTTCTGCATAAAGTTAGCATCGCACCAGGAACCAGCAATACCCATTGAAACGCCGCCGATACCAACGTAAGCCTTGTTTCTCATCTGACCAACCGCTACCGCACAGCGTGCAAAACGGAGAATTTTTTCGGAAACGTCATCAGGGACAGTTGTGTCGGTAGCGTCCTTAACATCTCTGCCATAGATTGCAAACGCAGGCAGACCCTTCTGTGCGTGAGCAGCCATAACAGCCGCAAGATAAACCGCACCGGGACGCTCCGTGCCGTTGAAGCCCCAAACAGCCTTGATTGTAAGCGGGTTCAAATCCATAGTTTCCGAGCCGTAGCACCAGCAAGGTGTAACGGAAAGAGTTGCGCAGACATTCTGTGTTGCGAAGAATTCCTCTGTCTTGTACGCCTCTGCACCGCCGCCGATTGTGCAAGGGCCGATTACGCATTCAACAGGTGTGCCGTCAGCGTAGCGGCAGTTTGCCTCAATAAGCTCCTTTGCGGCTTTCGCCATATTCATTGTCTGCACCTCGAGGGACTCTCTGATGCCGTACTGTCTGCCGTCGATTACGGGTCTGATACCAATTCTTGGGTTCATAATTATCATTCTCCTTTTTAATTTAGTGTGAAGAGTGGAGGGTTGAGAGTGAAGTTGTGTTACACTCCGCTTTCCTTACTCAATATTTACTTGTATTTTATTGTTTCTGCTTATTAAGAACATAATCTACAATCTCTCTCAATTCATCATAGGTCAGCACTTGAATTTCTTCTTCATAGCCCACAAAATCCATTGAAAGCACTACTTCGTTTTCCTTGCAGATTCCCTGATACGGGTCATCATCTGTCAAATCGTGATATGTAAAAAACCAATACGGATTTTCTTGACAAACAGTCCCCCCTCTATGATTTTCAAACAAATTATTGATTAACTTCAATCCCCTGTTTCCAAACGGATAACTAAGTACCGCTGAAACAAAATCAATGCTCCACTGTCTGTTATTCCTGTCTATTATCAATCAATGTCACCTCTTTTTGAATTTGGAATTTGGAAAGTGGAATGTGAAATTACAAATCAACACCATAATTCCTCATTCCTAATTCTACTTTTCACATTTTACTGAAAAGCCTTGTACCTCTCATAAGCCCTGTCCCACTCCGCAAAGCTGTCGGGCGAAAAGTTCTTTACGCTGTCGGAAGCGGCAATGATTTTTCTCGCCGCCTTTATGTCAGGAATTGCCCCTGCCGCAATAAGCTGAATAGCCGCGTTGCCGTAAGCCGTTGCCTCGATAGGCCCAGCCGTAACCTCACAGTTGCAGGCATTCGCCGTCATTCTGCAAAGCAGACCGTCCTTTGTTCCGCCGCCGATAAGGTTTATGGTGCGGTAATCCTTGCCCGTGCACGCCTTTATCTCGTCAAAAGCCTGACGGTATTTAAGCGCAAGGCTCTCGTAAATGCAACGCATAACCTCACCCACGCTTTCGGGGACAGGCTGTCCCGTACGCTTGCAGAAATCCTTGACACGCTGAGGAATATCCCCCTCGGGAACAAACTCGGGCGCGTCGGGGTTGATGAAGCACTTGAACGGCTCAGCCGCAAGCGCAAGCTTTTCCAGCTCCGCAAAGGAATACTCCTGCCCCTCACGTCTGAACTGACGGCGGGACTCCTGTATCAGCCACAAGCCGATAATGTTTTTGAGGAACGTTGTTGTTCCGCCGTAGCCAGCCTCATTTGTAAGGTTAAGCTCCTCGGATTTTTCATTGATAAGCGGTTTGTCAAGCTCCGTGCCGAACAGCGACCACGTTCCGCAGGAAATGAAGATGAAGTCCTTTTCCTCCGTTGGAACAGCCGCAACAGCGCACTGTGTATCGTGACCGCAGACTGCGATAACGTCAGCTTTCGGTGCGTTCAAATCGTGGCAAATGCTGTCGGAAAGTTTGCCCACAACCGTACCCGACGGTACAATCTCCGTCAGTAAATTCTTCGGAATATCAAGTGCCGTAAGCACCTGCTCCGACCACGCTTTCTTGTCAGCGTCCATCATCTGCGTTGTTGAAGCAATGGAAACCTCACTCTTTTTTTCGCCCGTCAGCAGGTAGTTGAACAGGTCGGGCATAAGCAGAAGTGTTTCGGCGTTGTCAAGCATATGGGGACGATTTTTCCGCAGTGAAAGAAGCTGAAAAACCGTGTTTATGTCCATAAACTGATTGCCCGTGATTTTGTAGAACGGCTCTCTCGCAAACAGCTTCAGCGCCTCGTAAACCATACCGTTGTTGCGCTCGTCACGGTAATGCACAGGTGCTTCCATCAGCGCACCATCTGCGCCAATCAAACCGAAATCCACACCCCAGGTGTCCACACCGATACTGTCAAAGCCGCCCGCAAGCACAGCCTTTGAAATGCCCTGCCGTACCTCGTAGAAAAGGCGGTAAATGTCCCAATAGAACGTGCCGCCAAGCTTCACAGGGTTGTTCTCAAAGCGGTGGATTTCCTCAAGAGAAATGGTTTCGCCGTTGAACTTGCCAAGCATTGCCCTGCCGCTTGAAGCACCGAAATCAAAAACGAGAACTCTTTTCTCACTCATTTTACGACACCCTTTTTAAGTATAATGTTAGCGTAAATAGCCTCCTCGCCTGTTGCAACAACAGCGTAAGCAGTCTTTGCACGCTCGTAGAAAGCAAAGCGCTCAATCATCTCAATCTTGCAGTTTTCAGGCTCATACTTGTTTATGATGTCCTTGTATTCGTCCCAAATCGTCGGAACAACAGGGTCACCCTTTACAACCTCCATCAGCATAACAGGCTTGTCTGTGTATGTATCAAGGGGAAACAGCTGCATAATTGCGTCAAGCAGTTCAGGTACACCGTGACCGTCACAGCGCACTACACGCTTGCCGTAGGTTTCCGCAGGAAAGTTTCCGTCAGCAATGACGATTTCGTCGCCGTGCCCCATTTCCATAAGTGTTTTCACCATTTCAGGCGAAAGAATTTTCGGTATGTTTTTGAGCATAAATTTTCCTCCTTGTGTATGTTAATTATCATCAGTATTTCTGTTCACCGACTTCTCCACGCTGAACCCCTCGGGGTAACGCTTTTTCAGTTTGTCTATATTCATCTGAAAAATATCGTCCAAATCGTAACCGATAGCTGTTGCGGTTTCTGCAAGATACCACGCAACATCACCAAGTTCCTTCGCAAGCTTTTCCTTGTCAAGCTCGTGACCCTGTGCAAGGTGCTTTTTCACAATATCAATCGCTTCGCCCGACTCGCCACAAAGCCCCATCACGCCGTTTATTAGCACGTCCTTCTTGTCAAGTTCAGGGTTAAGCGTAACCATAGCAAGCTTCTGATATTCGTTTATTGTCATAATTTTTCTCCTTTTGAATGTTGAATTTAATTCATCTTTAAAATAATATAATTCATAAGCATTATGATTACCCAGCTTAAAAATAATGATACCAATGTCACGCCATAGTAAGCAATAAGAACCAAAAACACAGCTAATCCGCCCCAACTGTTCAAAGCCACAGCAATGATGCCTATTATAATTGATGCTGCAATCGTTTTGACACCGCCAATCTGCATGACTGATGTACCAAGTATAGTAATGTCGTATTTTCTTCTTATTGCCACAGACGTAACCGTATACAAAGCCGTCAGTACAGCAATAACCACAAATATATGTGCCGCACTGTTTACATATAAAAACACTCCGACTATCGCCGCAACAATATTTACCGCTAAAAAAGCAAGACTCACCAAAAAGCAAAACAACCAGTTCGGAGAATTAACTCCCATTACCCGAATTTCTTCAACCTTTTTACCCTTGAAAAAATCAATTTTTCTTTCCGACATTACGGTAACTTTCTTCGTTTCATATTCGTATCTGATACAAATTCTGTTTTCGCCGCCGCCATCTGAAACAATCAGTACCCTTCCGACAGCCTCATTGCCAAAGTTTGCAGATGAGTCCTCCTTGCAGTCGGGATAAATTTTCTTCAACGCTTCAACCGTGCTGTAAAAATCATCCTTACTTGCATTTTCGACAGCCGTACACATATATCTGTACATTTACGTCACCTCATTCACAAACCAAACCTCAATCTCACTCTCATCAGGCACCTCAAAAAGCCTTTCCAGCTTTTCAAGCAACCCCTCATCAAGAAAGTACGCCGACGTTTTCCCCTCGGCAACCTCTTTGTTACGCTTGTCAATGTTCCTCTGCCAGTCACCATCGGAAATGTCAATATAGTGGAACTCACATTCATAGCCGCGGCTTTCGTAGAATTGCCGTGCAAAGTCACGGTCAGCCCTGCTCCAGAAGCCCCACTCCAGTATGATGTTCACGCCGATTTCCAGCAGTTCAACCGATTTGCCGAAAAGATAGTCGTGAATACGATTACAGATTTCGTCATGTTTGTCCCCAAGATTTCCGTCGAACACCGACAGCGTTATCTCGTCACAGGACAGCACCGCCGCACCCAATTTCTTTCTCAGCGTTTCGGTGTAAAAGCTTTTTCCGCTGCAAATTTTTCCGCAGATTAAGATTGCTTTTGCCATTGTAAAATCCTCTCAAATAAGTACGGCTGAATTAACGGATAGGTAAGCTTTTCAGGAACTTCATCAAAACATTCCACACGTTCAATTTCGCTGTGCAGTTCACATTCCAACTCCTGCACTTCCGCATAGAAAAGCATACCAAGGGTTTCCTCGCCGTCCTTTTCCACGCCGTAAACGCACACTTGCGACAAATCAAATTTCACTGCGCCAGTTTCCTCATAAAGCTCACGTCTTGCAGTTTCGGAAATGTCCTCACCCTGCTCGCGGTGTCCCCCAGGAATTTCGTAGGTGTCACGCTCCTTATGCTTGCACCAAAGCCATTTGCCGTCCTTGCGTGAAGCAATTACCGCAAATTTCAGTTTCTCATCGGGAGCAGTTCCATAGAAGTTTACTTTTATCATTTGTTACCTCATATCAAAATATATCAAGCAATTCAGACAAGTTACCAACCGTGTAGTCCTGCCCGAAATTACCTTCTTTATTTTTTCTGTCAACCCAAACAGTTGTCATTCCAACTTTTTTAGGTGCAATAACATCTTCCTCACCCGAGTCACCGACAAAAGCCGCTTCATTTGCCGAACAAGCGATTTCATCAAGTATTCTGCGATAAAATTGCTCATCGGGTTTATAGCATTTCAGCAATTCGGAAGTAAACACCTTGTCAAATTGCAAATTGTTATATTCAAAATTCTGCATAAGCGGCTCTGTATCCGTATTTGAAGCAATTATCAGCGTATATTTTCCTGAAAGCTTTTCAATCACAGCTTTTGTTTCGGCAAATGCGTTACGGTTATACAGGCTGTCAAGCATTATTTTTACATCAGAAATATAGTCGCCGCTTATGTGGTAATATTCGTACAGTTCACGCAAATCCATTCCGAAAATTTCTCTTTCGGAAATAAACGTACCTGCCCTCATATTACGCTTATGCAGCTGCTTCCAATGCGAATAAAACTCATTCGGGGCAATGTCCGAATTATTCTTTTCAAGTATCCTTCTCGCCGCATCAACCGAGCCGCTGCCTGTTGAAATAAGCGTGCCGTATACGTCAAACAGAATTGCTTTTATCATCTGTTACCTCATATTTCACGATATTTTCTATCCAATTCAACAAGACAAAGATACAAATCCGTAGGATTGTTCATATCCCAGCCCCAATCCTTGAACGCATATGCAAATGAAATTAAAAACCGTTCATTCTGTGGCGGAAGCAATCCGCTTTCGGCGGTTTCAAGAAGTTTATTCATTTCAGGGATAATCACTTCCGTAGCTTGTTTCAATGTACATTCGTTCAGTATACCCTTTTCATAATCTTCGACTATTTCATTGCATAGTTTCAAACACTCTTTTATTTTATCAATATAGCTGTTCATTTCATTACCCCGCAAATTCACCCTCGGCAAAAGCGGCAGCACCACCATTGCCCAAAGTAAATAGTAATTAATAGTATAGAGTGGAGTGAAAAGAAAACTCCTCACTCCACTCTCAAAATTCCTAACTCTTACATAAGAGAGTTGTAAAGTGCTGTGATATCTTCAACAGAAGTATCCTTAGGGTTGCCCGGACGGCAAGCGTCGTCAAATGCAGACTGTGCAAGGAAAGGAATATCCTCAGCCTTAACGATTTCCTTGAGGTCAGCAGGAATACCAACATCGATTGAAAGCTGCTTAACAGCGTCGATTGCAGCCTTTCTGTATTCTTCCTGTGTCATATCGTCAACGCCCTTAACGCCCATTGCACGAGCAATTTCACGGTACTTCTCGCCTGTTGCTTCTGCGTTGTATTCCATAACTGTAGGGAGAATGATTGCGTTTGCAACACCGTGTGGTGTATCGTAAAGTGCGCCGAGTGGGTGAGCCATGGAGTGAACGATACCAAGACCAACGTTGGAGAAGCCCATACCTGCAACGTACTGACCGAGAGCCATATCTGCTCTGCCTTCCTTTGTGTTTTCAACTGCACCGCGGAGGCTTCTTGCGATGATTTCGATAGCCTTGAGGTGGAACATATCAGAAAGCTCCCAAGCACCCTTTGTGATGTAGCCTTCGATAGCGTGTGTAAGAGCGTCCATACCTGTTGCAGCTGTGAGTCCCTTAGGCATTGTTTCAGTCATATCAGGGTCAACGAAAGCAACTACAGGAATATCGTGCGGGTCAACGCAAACCATCTTTCTGTTCTTTTCAACGTCTGTGATAACGTAGTTGATTGTAACCTCAGCAGCAGTACCTGCTGTTGTAGGTACTGCAAAAATAGGCACGCACTTGTTCTTTGTGTCAGCAACACCTTCAAGGCTTCTTACATCAGCAAATTCAGGGTTTGTGATGATGATACCGATAGCCTTTGCTGTGTCCATGGAAGAACCGCCGCCGATTGCGATAATGTAGTCAGCGCCAGCAGCCTTGATAGCTTCAACGCCAGCCTGAACATTTTCAATTGTTGGGTTAGGCTTGATATCAGAGAAAATCTCATAAGCAAGACCAGCGTTATCAAGAATGTCAGTAACCTTCTTTGTAAGACCGAACTTGATAAGGTCAGGGTCGGAGCAAACGAAAGCCTTCTTGAAGCCTCTGCCCTTTGCCTCGTCAGCAATTGCGTTGATAGCGCCAGCACCGTGGTAGGATGTTTCATTGAGAATAAATCTGTTCATAGTTTTCAGTTCCTTTCATTATTATAATTAATATGGAATTTGGCAGCTTCTCCAAACTCCTGATTTCTTTACTTGTCACCGTATGGGTATTTCTTATATCCAGGGTGTTTACCCGTAACACCGTACTGTGCACGCATATTACACAAGCGGTCGATGTTCTCACGGGAGATTTCTCTCTCACCGCCGAGAAGGTGTGCTGTAAGAGAAATTTTTGCAAAAAGTTCAAGAGTTTCCATTCTGTAGTATGCTGTAATCAGGTCAGCACCAACGGAAAGTGCGCCGTGATTCTGCAGCAGCATTACGTCATGTTCCTCAAGGTACGGTGTAATCGCTTCGGGCACTTCATATGTAGACGGTGTACCGTAAGGTGTAACAGGAATTGAGCCGATTGCGATAACCGATTCAATCATCGTGTAGCCGTCAAGCGCCTTGTTTGCAACAGCGTAGCCTGTAGCCGTAGGAGGGTGAGCGTGCAGCACCGAGCCAACGTCATCTCTCACCTCATAGCAGCGCAGGTGCATCTTGATTTCGGAGGAAGGTCTGTACCCCTCCAGTGCTTCAAGCACCTCGCCCTTTGCGTTGATTTTTACAATTTTGTCGGGAGTGATGAAGCACTTGCTTATGCCTGTGGGAGTAGCAAGGAAGGTATCATCATCAAGCTTGACGGAGAGATTTCCGTCATTTGCAGCAACCCAGCCGAGCTGCCACATTTTATGGCAGATGTCGCACATCTGCTCCTTTATCTGCTGTTCGTTCATTGGTATCAGTCCTTTGTGTTTTTTACTATGTGTAATTGTTTTCACCAACACATTTATGTATATATTATACAACACTTTTCCAAAAATGTCTATATTTTTGCCGCATTGCACTAAAAAATAAATTTCGCACTTTTTGTACAGCTTGCACAAAAGGTCAGTGCCATATATTGCCTTGTCTTGACTTTTCATCTATACAGAACTATAATTAAAATAGTGTACTATAATTAAATTAGGAGGTCTTCCTATGAAACAATATTACGACAACCGTGAACTGAGCTGGCTGAAATTCAACGAGCGTGTCCTTGAAGAAGCGCAGGACAAGAATGTGCCCCTCTGCGAAAGACTTATGTTTACAGCAATTTTCCAGTCCAACCTTGACGAGTTCTTTATGGTGCGTGTCGGCTCGCTTTATGACCAGACACTGGTTGACGCTGACGTGCGTGAAAACAAGACCGATATGACCTGTGCTGAACAGCTTGAAGCTATTTTTAAACGTGTTGCAGAGCTTAATCCTATCCGTGACAGCGCCTACAACGGAGTAATGTCTGAGCTTGAAAAGCACGGCGTTGAACAGGTGAATTTCAAGATGCTGTCCAAAGAGGAGGAAAGCTACCTTAAAGTATATTTCACAACCGAAATTCTCCCCCTGATTTCCCCTCAGGTAATCGACAAGCGCCACCCCTTCCCGTTCCTGAAGAACAAGGAAATCTACGCCGTTGCACAGCTTGAAACCAAGAACTCCGTAACAATCGGACTTGTCCCCGCAAGCGGCACATTCTCACGCATAATCTTCCTCCCGGGTACGAAGCACCGCTTTATGCTTGTCGAGGAGCTTATTCTCCACTATATGCCACTGATTTTCGAGAACTACAAGGTGCTTGACAAGTCCCTCATGCGTATCACCCGAAACGCTGACATCAATATGGAGGAAGCCCTCTACGACCATGACGTTGACCTGCGTGACGTGATGAGTGACCTGCTGAAAAAGAGAAAGAAGCTGTCCCCTGTCCGTATGGAGCTTTCACGCAAGCTGGGACAGACAGCTGTTTCATATCTCTGTGAAAAGCTGGAGCTGAAGCAGACTCAGATTTTCCGTCTGAAAACTCCACTTGATTTGTCATTTGTGTACGCACTTAGAGGACGTCTTGAGGATAACCTTCCACTGCTTTTCTTCGGCAGAGCTGACCCACAGAATTCCTGTGAATTGGTACATAATGCACCGATTATTCCACAGGTACAGAAGCGTGACATTCTCCTGTCCTACCCATTTGAGTCAATCAAGCCTTTCCTTAAAATGCTCATGGAAGCGGCAGTTGACCCGAATGTTGTTTCAATCAAGATTACGCTGTACCGTGTAGCGTCCAACTCAAAGGTTATCGATGCGCTTATTGCTGCTGCTGAAAATGGCAAGGAAGTCCTTGTTCTTGTTGAGCTTCGTGCACGCTTTGACGAGGAAAACAACATCGGCTGGTCACAGCGTCTGGAGTACGCAGGTTGTAACGTTATCTACGGCCCCGAAAGCCTGAAGGTGCACTCCAAGCTGTTGCTTATCACACGCAAGAACAGCGCAGGAAAAATCCAGTACATCACACAGATTGGCACGGGCAACTATAACGAAAAAACCTCTGCTCTCTACACCGACCTGAGCCTGCTTACCGCAAATCAGGAAATTGGCGCAGAAGCAATGATGGTGTTCAACGCACTTTCCACCAACACCCTTGTTGAGCACACCGACAAGCTTCTCGTTGCACCGCTTTGCTTACAAAATCGTGTTATAGAAATGATTAACACCGAAATCGAAGTAGCAAAACGTGGCGAGGAAGCGTTCATCGGTCTGAAGCTGAACTCACTTACCGACAAAAAGATTATCGACAAGCTTGTTGAGGCTTCACAGGCTGGTGTAAAAATCCGAATGGTTATCCGCGGCATATGCTGTCTTGTGGCAGGTGTTGAAGGTTACACCGAAAACATTGAAATCACAAGCATTGTAGGACGTTACCTCGAACACAGCCGCATCTACATTTTCGGCACAAACGAGCGCCGTAAAATCTATATTAGCTCCGCCGACTTTATGACACGTAACACAATCCGCCGTGTCGAGGTTGCCGCACCAATTCTCGACAGCCACGTTCAGGCACGTATTATGCATATTTTCAGCGTGCTCACCAGTGACAACGTCAAGGCAAGACGTATGCTTCCCGACAGCACCTATGTACACGTCGAAACCGAAGGTACAGCTGTTGACTCTCAGGCTACATTCATCAAGGATGCCTATGCAAACGCGGCAAAAGCACCTGTCAAGGCTACCCATAAGGTTAAGCCTGTGAGAAGAAGAATTCGGAATTCGTAATGCGGAATTCGGAATTGTTTTGTAAGCTCATCAAAAATAAAAGCACAGAAAACGAACACCTTAACTCCACACTACACATTTCCAACGCCAAATTCATGTTAAATTGCAACAAAAGCCGCCTGAAAACAAGTCGTCAGGCGGCTTTTTGCACAAATTTGCAAAAATGAAATGAAACATGAGAAACCGAGAGATTTGAAGTAAAATAGAGAGATTTTAAGAGATTGAGGGATATATTTTAAAAATTCGGCATTTTACCTATTGACTTTGGAGAAAAAGCCGTGTATAATAATCAATGTTGTGTCGGACGGGCTGCGTCAATGAGTTGCAGACAACGCCCCTGATATCTGACAGAAATTTACTAAAAGGAGAATGTTTATGTCAACTTATATGCCTAAGGCAAATGAAATCAGCCGTAAATGGTATGTGCTTGATGCTTCCGGCAAGTCCCTCGGTAGAGTTGCAGCAGAAGCTGCTTCCATCCTCCGCGGCAAGAACAAGCCAACTTTCGCACCACACGCTGACTGCGGCGACCACGTTATTATTATCAACTGCGCACAGGCTAAGCTCACAGGCAAGAAGCTTGAGCAGAAGTCCTACAAGTGGCACACAGGCTGGATCGGCGGTCTCAAGGAGATCAAGTACAGCGATATGATGAAGAACGAACCTGAAAGAGCAATGATGATTGCTGTTAACGGTATGCTCCCTAACAACACACTCGGCAGAGCTGCTCTCAAGCGTCTGAGAACATACGCTGGCGCTACACATGACCACGCAGCACAGAAGCCTGAAAATTACGAGATATAAGGAGGCGGAGTAAATGTACGAATCTAAACAGCCATATTTTTACGGCACAGGTAGAAGAAAAAGCTCCGTTGCAAGAGTAAGAGTTTACGCAGGCAGCGGTAACATCACAATCAACGGCAGAGATATCAATGACTACTTTGGTCTCGAAACTCTCAAGCTTATCGTTAGACAGCCACTTGTTCTCACAGACAACGCTGACAAGTTCGACATCGTTTGCACAGTTGCAGGCGGCGGCGTAACAGGTCAGGCTGGTGCAATCCGTCACGGTCTTTCCAGAGCTCTTCTTCAGGTTAACGCTGAGCTTCGTCCAGTTCTCAAGAAGGCTGGCTTCCTCACACGTGACCCAAGAATGAAGGAAAGAAAGAAGTACGGTCTCAAGGCTGCTCGTCGCGCTCCTCAGTTCAGCAAGAGATAACAGCTTTCCTGCTATTTCAGGACTTTGGGATATATTTACAAAACCAAACCTCTCCGATTTTCGGAGAGGTTTTTGTTGTTATCTCACTTTAATAGAAAATCCAATTGTGCAGACAAAACTGACACTGTTTTGTGAAAATCTTATGCTTTCAATACAGCTGTTTGCTGTTTATTCAGAAAAAATGCTTTTTTAATTAACCACCGTGTGATACCATTAGCTTAATAAAAGGCAAAGGAGAATTGCTATGAGTATAAATCAACCGAAATGGCTTGACAATGCTGTGTTCTACGAAATTTACCCTCAGTCTTTCTGTGATACAAACGGTGACGGTATTGGTGACTTCAATGGTATCATCAGCAAGCTTGACTACATAAAAGAGCTTGGCTGCAACGCAATTTGGCTCAACCCATGCTTTGCTTCTCCGTTTGGTGATGCAGGGTACGATGTTTCCGACTACTACTCGGCTGCGCCACGTTACGGCACAAATGAGGATTTAAAGCGCCTTTTTGAGGAAGTTCACAAGCGTGATATGCACGTGCTTCTTGACCTTGTTCCGGGACATACTTCCGTTGAACACAAGTGGTTCAAGGAATCGCTGAAGGCGGAACGTAACGAATTTACTGACCGCTATGTGTGGACAGATTCAATATGGGAAGAACCACAGGGAATGGGCTGTATCCGCGGCATTTCCGACCGCGACGGAAGCTGTGCTGTGAACTTCTTCTCGCATCAGCCTGCACTGAATTACGGCTTCTACAAGCCTGACCGCCCGTGGCAGCAGTCTACGGACGACGAGGGTCCAAAGGCTACTCTTGAAGAGTTGAAGAACATCATGCGTTTCTGGCTTGGAATGGGCTGTGACGGTTTTCGTGTTGATATGGCTGGCTCACTTGTAAAACACGACGAGGACAGTAAGGGCACGATTGCCCTTTGGCAGAATGTCCGTGAATTTCTCGATAACGAGTTCCCATCTGCGGCAATGGTATCCGAATGGGGTGAGCCTGACAAGTCAATTCAAGGCGGCTTCCATATGGACTTCCTGCTTCATTTCGGACCTTCCCACTACAACGATTTGTTCCGCTGTGAAGAGCCGTTCTTCTCTGACAGGGGCAAGGGTGACGTGTCCGAATTTGTTGCAAAATACAAGGAAAATTACGAAAAATCCGAACGTAAAGGACTTATCTGCATACCCTCAGGCAACCACGATATGGACAGACTTGCACGCTCAATTCACGGCGACAATCTGAAAATTGCTTTTGCATTTCTTCTTTCAATGCCCGGTGCTCCGTTCATTTACTACGGCGATGAAATAGGTATGCGCTATGTTGAAAATCTCATTTCCGTGGAAGGCGGCTACGGCAGAACAGGCTCACGCTCACCTATGCAATGGGACAGCTCCACAAATGCAGGCTTTAGCTCCGCACCGAAGGAAAAGCTCTACATACAGCAGGACGAAAGTGCTGACCGACCTACTGCCGAAAAGCAGATTGCAGACTGCAATTCTCTTTACAATGAGGTTAAAAAGCTTATTGCTGTCCGCCAAAAGCACAAGGCTCTGCAAAGCAAGGGTGAAATTGAATTTGTTTATGCAGAAAAAGGCAGCTACCCTCTTGCTTACATAAGAAGTGCAGGAGAAGAAAAAATCCTTGTTGTTGTAAATCCTGCTGCAAGAGAGGCAAGCTTCAATTTGGAAACAATCGCCAAGGAAACCATCTACAGCTTTGGCGAAGAAATTACAATTTCAGACGGAAAAATCGTTGCTCCGCCACAATCCGCTGGCTTCTACAGAATTTAACCATTTTTTTACATACGAGTGTCTATCATTTTCGACAGACACTCGTTATTTTTTTGTTTATTTCTAACAAAGTTTTGTATTGATATTGCAAAAAATATTCAAAGATGTTATAATATCTGTAATTTTATTACACATGGAAGGAGGTCCTTATTATGCTCGGAAATCGAAGAATTGCTGCGCTTTGTCTTTCAAAGGTACATCTTGCTACCTGTAATGAGCTTGTGGCGGCATTAAACGAAAGTCTGAAAAAAATAAATTATGGTCTCCTTGTTATGAACACCTGCTCCGACCTTTTCCATCAAGATGCTGTTTCAAAGGGTGAGGCATCTGTTTTTGAACTTCTCCGCAACGACATTATTGATGTTATCATCATTTATGAGGAACAGCTCAAGCAAAATGAGTTGCTAAACTCTATAATTAAAAATGCCGAACAAGACGGCGTTCCAGTTATCATTATCGGCAACCCCAAAAACGGTTTTGTAAACGTTACCTTTGACTATGAAGCCGGCTTTGCCGAAATGGTTCGTCATGTCATTTCTATGCACAAGCCGAAAAAAATCCATTATATGAATGGTATGCGTAACAACGAATTTTCAGAAAATCGTCTCAGCGTATTCAAATCCGTTCTTGACGAATTTGATATTCCATACAGCAACGATATGGTAAGCTATGGCGATTTCTGGTCTCTGCCTGCAAGAGAAGCTACGATAAAGCTTATTGAAAGCGGAAATGTTCCCGATGCAATGATTTGTGCAAATGACTCTATGGCTATCGCTGTCTGCAACACCTTCAAGGATTACGGCTACTCTGTCCCTAAAGATGTAATCGTAACTGGATTTGACGGAATTGAAGATATTTACTATGCAGAACCGCGAATTACCTCATCAAAATGCAGTTACCCCGAACTTGCTGAGCAGATAACAAGCATTATCCCCGATGTTCTTTCGGGTAAGCTCAAAGAAGGCAGCTTTCTCGTTGTACCGAAGCTCCAGCTCATGCAGTCCTGCGGCTGCTCCGATGAAGTGGGCTTCAATGTTTCCAAGCACCTTAACCAAAAGGGTAACGCTCTTAATCAGTATCTCGGCGAAGAGCTTGTTATGGCAGAAATCTCCGCAAAAATCCAAAGCTGTGACACCATTGAAGAGGTGTCGGAAAAGCTGAAGCGTTCATTGATTTTTGATATGTGCTTCCTGCTGACAAAGGACTGCACTGACAAAACCATAAATCCTCTTATTGCTAAAAACAACAGATTCGGTGATTCACTTTGCGTTATTATGGACACGGATTATGTTGATATATTTACGCCGTATGAATTTCCTGCAAAGGACATTGTTCCGAATTTGTCTGAACTGCTTGATAATGGCTGTGCAGTAATTTTTACAGCGTTCAACTTCCTTGATGTCCCGCTGGGATATGCCTGCTTCCATTTTCATAATTATGATATTCAGAATTACAATAAAATTCCTCAGATAGTAACTGCTCTCAATAATGCAATAGGCGGATTCCGCAATATGAGACACCAGCATTATCTCCGTGAGCAGATTGAGGAAATGTACAAATTTGACTCCCTTACGGGTCTTTACAACCGAAGCGGCTTTGCAAAGGCTTACAAAAATCTTACAAGCGACGAAAGCAATCTGGTTACGGTTGTGCTTGCTGACCTTGACGGTCTGAAATTCATCAATGACAACTATGGTCACGGCGAAGGCGATATTGCCATTTCCACAATTGCCGCTGCTTTAAGACACGCCTGTCCTCCGCACGCTTTATGTGTACGCTTCGGCGGTGACGAAATGCTTGCCGTTATTGCGGGCGACTGTGACGGTGAAGCAATCCGAAACTCCATAAATGCATATCTTGATGCAAGAAATGCGGAGTATGACAAGCCTTATGAAATTTCCGCAAGTGTCGGCATTTATGCTGCACAAAAGCCTGCTGAGCTGGATTTTGAGGAGCTTATCAAAACCTCAGACAAGCTTATGTACGAGGAAAAACAGCTCAAAAAGAAGCTTCGTGAGGAACGCAAGAACAACAGATAACACAAAAAGCTTACAGTATAAAACTGTAAGCTTTATTTTAATTTCCGCTTTCTATACTGATTTCGTTGAACACCTTCAAAAGGTCATCAACATTTGCATTCTGCTTTTCTTCACCCTTGATATCCATAATGCAGTTACCTTCGTGCATCATAACAAGTCGGTTGCCGTATTCGATTGCAAAGCGCAGGTTATGGGTAACCATAAGGGTTGTGAGATTTTTCTCCTTGACAACCTTATCAGTCAGCTGCATAATAATTTCCGAGGATTTAGGGTCAAGTGCCGCGGTATGCTCGTCAAGTACAAGCAGGTCGATATCTGTCATTGAGGCAATGATAAGAGCAATCGCCTGACGCTGACCGCCGCTGAGATTTCCTACGGGGACATTCATTCTGTTTTCAAGTCCCATTCCGCAGGTTTCAAGAAGAGTTTTGTAGTAATCCGCACGCTTTTTGTTTACACCTGCTGTAAGGTTGAAGGACTTATTCTTATTGTCGGCAAGCGCCATATTTTC
The DNA here is from genome assembly GCA_045533025.1 of Oscillospiraceae bacterium. Lineage (GTDB taxonomy): Bacteria > Bacillota > Clostridia > Oscillospirales > Ruminococcaceae > RGIG8773. Next base: position 5,930 of record JAZSHA010000265.1, on the reverse strand, counting down.
AAGTATTGTAAGGTTTCCGCAGGTTCCGAGACGAGGGTCCTGAAGCACACGTCCGATACTGCGTGCACGCTTGTATTCGGGAAGCTTTGTGATGTTGCTGCCCTTGAAAATGATATCGCCGCCGTCGGGCTTTATTGTTCCGCAGGCAAGATTAAGGAGAGTAGTTTTACCGCTGCCGTTTGAGCCGATTACGGACACAAACTCGCCCTTTTCAATTTTGAATCCGAAGCCGTCAAAAAGCACCGTTTCGTCGATTGTTCCTGCGTTGAAAATCTTTTTAATATTACTCAGTTCAAGCATTTGCCTTCTCCTTACCGTTTTTTGATGTGAACGACTTAATCAGAGATGTAATCTGTGTGCCGCCGAGAATGAGTGCAATAAGGAATATCACTGCCTTGAGGAGGTTGTTGAATTCTGTCGGGAGACCAAGCTCAAGTACAATCTGATACGAAGCCTTATACAGCAGGCTGCCGAGGATAACCATTGTTGTGCCCTTCATAAACTTCACATTCTTGAACACGCTCAAACCTATAATTACCGAAGCAAGACCGAGAACAACCATACCTACACCCATCTGCTGGTCGGCAGAGCCTTTATTCTGAGCAATTACCGAACCTGCAACAGCTGCAAAGCCGTTGCCAAGTGCAAGACCAAGAATTTTTACAGTACCGGGATTGCAGCCAAGCATTGAAGTGTAACGCTCGTTGTCACCTGTTGCGCGGAGGAGAAGACCGCTTTTGGTTTTCAGATACAAATCCATAAGAATTTTGCAGATAACAACAATTATCAGAGAGATGATTGCTGTACGGAGATAAAAACCGCCGATGCTCTGAGGGATAACAGATGCGATACCTGAATTGAAAATGGTTTCCTCATTGAAGAATGAAGCAATTGCCATACCGTCTGTACCTGTGCGGATTATAACAAGGTTCACCGAAAGCATTGCTGTATACATAATAATTCCGCAGAGAAGCGGTATAATATTCAGCTTCACGTTGAGTATTCCTGTTATTGTACCTGCAATCATACCAACTGCAAAGGAAATAATCAGGCAAAGCCACGGATTTACGCCGTGCATAATCAGCACGCCTGTAAGCACTGCGCCAAGCGGAAATGTGCCGTCAACCGAAAGGTCGGGGAAATCCAGCAGGCTGTATGTAATATACATACCCAATGCCAGAAGAGCGTACATAAGTCCTTCTTCAACAATTCCTATCAATATATTCAGAAAAATATCCATCTTTATCCTTCTCCAAAATCATTCAGCTGTGTTTGTTGTAACCTTTTCAGCGTTTTCGTACTCAGCAGGAAGTGCAATTGCAAACTTTTCCATAACCTCTGTATTTACAACAGCTGTTGCTTCGGAAATTGTTCCTACAGCAAGGTCAGCAGGGCTTGTGCCGTCGAGAACCTTAACGCCGAGTTCTGCTGTTGCTTCACCAAGTGCAACATAGTCAATGCTCATTGAAGCGATACAGCCGTTCTTTACCTGCTCAACCTCTGAGCCGTAAACAGGGATACCTGCTGCGTTTGCCTTTTCAAGAACAACGGAAAGGTTATTTACAACGTTGTTATCTGTAAAGTTATTGATGCAGTCAACCTTTGAAGCGAGGGATGTTGCAGCCTGAGGAATATCTGCTGCTGTGGAAACGCCCTGGTCAATAACCTCGATACCGAGTGCTTCAGCCTTTTCTCTGAACAGCTTCAGGTGGGAAACGGAGTTTGCTTCTGTTGTTGTATAAAGCACACCGATTTTCTTCACGTCAGGCTGGAGAGCCTTAATGAGAGCAAGCTGTGCGTCGAAGTCGAGAACGTCGGAAGTACCGATACACTTTTCTGTACCTGCTTCAAGGCTTACTGTAAGACCTGCTGCAACAGGGTCAGAAACTGCACAGAAGATAACAGGTGTATCGGAGTTCTGAACTGCACCGTAAGCGGACTGTGCAGCGGGAGTAGCGATTGCAAAAATCATATCGTAATTCTTAGCTGCCATATTCTTTGCGATAGAGTCGCAGTTTGCGGAGTCACCGTTGCCGTTCTGGAGGTCGATTGTGATTTTGTCAGCGTAGCTGCTTTCATTGAGTCCCTTTTCGATACCTGCATAGCAGTTGTCGAGAGATGGGTGGGAAACGAGCTGGATTACACCGATTTTGAGCTTACCGTCGTCTGCTGCATTTTCCTCGGAGCAGGCTGTGAAGCCTGTAACTGCCATAGCGGCTGCTGCCATAACTGCAAAAATTCTTTTCTTCATATTTTTCATAATAACAAATCCTTTCAAAATCAATTCGGTTAATATTTATTAGGCTGACTCAAGTTCGCCATCGTTTTTCTTTTCTCGGCATAGCAAAAATCCTTTCTGAAAATAAAAAAACCCGTCTCAATGGAAACAAATCCATTGGGACAGGATAAATTCTAACCTGCGGTACCACCCAAATTGCACGGCAAAGCCGCACCACTCAATGCAATGTACTAACATACACCCACCGCTTTAACGCTCGGTCTGCGTCGCCCCTACAAAAAGCTTCCGCTTTCTTCAGTTTGCCCTCATGAGTCCATTCACATCGGTATCCACTGCCGCAATCACACCGCCTGCGGCTCTCTTAAAGCAATTTCCCGAAGCTACTAATCTCAATCATCGGTTTTATTTATTCCGTTTTTGATGATACCACTTATTCAACGTTCAATTCAAGTACATATCATTAACATTTTAAAAACGAATTATTAACAGCACAGCTATTGCCGCCTGTGCAACCATAATCAGCGGTATCCCAATCATAAAGCGTTTATGCTGTGTTTTGTGGCGGATTGCTTTCATCGTTATGTACATTGCAACTGAGCCGCCAAGCGCTGAAAGGATAAACAGGGTTTTCTCAGGTACACGCCACTTTCCTTTTTTTGCACAGGATTTATCCTTAATAGTCACAATAACTGAAACAAGGCTTATCAATATAATATATGCAGCAGCTGTAATTATTGCAAATGAAACTGTTGTAAGCTCCATACAAAATTCTCCTTTTTACTACTCTGTACTTTTTCAGATTATACCACATCGTACACCGAAAATCAACATATTCCTCTTGAAAAATACGAATATGTATGTTATAATTAATATATATTTTCAAAAATAAATTTAAGGAGCTGTTCAAAGTGTCCAACAACATACATAATGCTATCCGTAAGCTTGTTTGCTACGGTCTTGAAAACAACCTCATCTCCGCCGAAGACAGAATTTACACTGCTAATCTCATCTGTGATGTTCTCGGTATTGACGACTATAACCCACCTGAGGAAAACTTTACCGATGTTGAACTTGAGCCTGTTCTTGCTGAGCTTCTCGATTATGCTGTTAAAAACGGCATTATCGAGGACAGCATCGTTTACCGTGACCTGCTCGATACAAAAATTATGGGTTGTCTTACTCCACGTCCTTCCGAAGTCATCGAAAAGTTCAGAAAAATTTATCGTGAAAAGTCCCCTGAGGCTGCTACAGATTTTTACTACAAGCTCAGCGGCGATACCGACTATATCCGACGCTACCGCATAAAGAAAGATATGAAGTGGACTGCCGAAACCGAATACGGCACACTTGACGTTACTATCAACCTTTCAAAGCCTGAGAAAGACCCTAAGGCTATCGCTGCCGCTCTTAACGCTAAGCAGAGCGGTTACCCGAAATGTCTTCTCTGCGAGGAAAACGTTGGTTACGCAGGACGTGTAAACCACCCTGCACGTCAAAATCACCGTATTATCCCTGTTAAAATTAATGACGAGCGTTGGTGTCTGCAATACTCCCCTTACGTTTATTACAACGAGCACTGTATTCTTCTCAACAGTGTTCATACTCCGATGAAAATTGACCGTGAAGCGTTCAGCAAGCTTTTCGATTTTGTTGAGCAGTTCCCACACTATTTCATCGGCTCTAATGCTGACCTGCCAATCGTCGGTGGCTCTATTCTTGCACACGAGCATTTCCAGGGCGGACGCTACACCTTTGCTATGGCTTCTGCACCTATTGAGGAAACATACACAATTCCTAACTTTGAAGACGTTGAAGTTGGCAGAGTAAAGTGGCCTATGTCAGTGCTCCGTCTGCGCTGTCCCGACTACGAACGCCTTGTGGAGCTTGGCGACAGAATTCTTACAAAGTGGAGGGGTTACTCTGACGAAAGCGCATTCATTTTCGCTGAAACTGACGGCGTACCACACAACACAATAACTCCGATTGCGAGAAAGAACGGCAACTACTACGAACTTGACCTTGTTCTCCGCAACAACATTACTACCGAGGAACACCCTCTCGGTGTTTATCACCCACACAACGAGCTTCACCACATCAAGAAGGAAAACATCGGTCTTATCGAGGTTATGGGACTTGCTGTCCTTCCTGCACGTCTTAAAGCTGAAATGGAACAGCTTGCCGATGTTATCGTAAACAAGGGCGCTGAGGCTGTACGTCTTGTTCCCGACCTTGAAAAACACGCTGACTGGGTAGAGGAATTTGCTGCAAGAAACGAAATTACCGCTGAAAACGTGAACGAAATCATTCAGAAGGAAATCGGACTTGTTTTCTCCAAGGTGCTTGAACACGCTGGCGTTTACAAGCGTACCGCAAAGGGTATTGCCGCTTTTGGCAGATTTGTTTCAACAATTTGATTTTAAGCTCCCGTAACAAAACGGGAGCTTTTTTGCTGAAAAATCCACAAGCAGTTGCAGAATATTTAATGAAATTTTGTTGTGTTTTTATTTGATTATCCTGCCAAAAAGGATTATAATAAATACAGAACTTCTGAAAGGATTTTTTACAATAGATGATTACCGATTTGACCAAAGGCAAACCCTCATCACTGATATGGCGGTTTACTCTGCCGATGCTGATAAGTATTGCCTTTCAACAGATGTACAACATCTGCGACAGCATTATCGCTGGTAATTTTGTGGGCAGCACACCAATTGAGGGTGAGCTTGCTCTTGCGGCGGTAGGTGCTTCATACCCTGTGACAATGCTTTTTATTCAGATTGCCAACGGAATAAACGGCGGGTGTGCAGTTGTTATTTCACAGCTTTTCGGCGCAAAAGAATTCGTCCGTATGAAAACAGCGGTTTCAACCTCGCTGATTACAACTCTTGTTCTTGCTGTAGTGCTCACAATCGCAGGCTTTATATTCTGCGAGCCGATTATGAACCTGCTGAACACTCAGGCTGACATTTTTGCTGACTCGGTGCTGTATCTGCGAATATACATAGGGGGGCTCGTTTTCCTGTTTCTTTACAATGTCTGCACGGGCATTTTTACTGCCCTCGGCGACTCGAAAACGCCTCTTATTTTTCTAATAATTTCATCCGTGGCAAACATCATTCTCGACTTGATTATGGTTATCCCTCTCAATATGGGAGTTGCAGGTGTTGCATGGGCAACCTTTATTGCTCAGGGCGCTTCCGCTGTACTTGCAGCTGTAACACTTTTCAGACGGTTACGCAAAATACAGACACCTCACCGCAGTCCCCTTTTCTCCCTGAATATGCTTAAAACAATCAGCAGAATTGCTATCCCGACTATTTGCCAGCAGAGCTTTGTTTCTGTGGGCAACCTGTTTATCCAAAGCCTTATCAACGATATGGGTGCGGCGGTTATTGCGGGTTACTCATCTGCAATCAAGCTGAACACCTTTGCGGTCAACGCTATGGCTTGCGTTTCTAACGGAATAAGCTCCTACACGGCACAGAATATCGGTGCAGGCAAATATGAACGAGTTCCGCAGGGCTTCAAGGCAGGATTTGTTTTCACGGCAATTTGCGTTGTACCATTCCTTGTATGCTACATCGGTTTCAGCGATTTTATGATCGAGCTGTTCTTCTCCGAACCGTCGGAGGAAGCACTCAGCATCGGCACATCATTCCTGCGTGCGGCGGCTCCCTTCTACATCGTCCTC
>JAZSHA010000250.1:0-6773 GCA_045533025.1 Oscillospiraceae bacterium | reverse complement strand
AGAACCCATCAAATTCGTGTTCATATGTCTTATGTTGGGCACCCTGTTTATGGTGATGATGTATATGGTAAAGCTTCTAAGTTGTGTGAAGGTCAATGCCTTCACGCTAAAAAAATAGGTTTTGTTCATCCGATAAGCGGTGAATATCTTGAATTTGACAGTGAGCTTCCAGAATATTTTATAAATGTGCTCAATAAATTATCAAAATAAAGGAATATGTTTATGTCGGCTTTTTCTAATAATGTGCTGATTACTGACCTTGACGGAACACTGTTGCCACACAGCAAATTGGTTTCTGAAAAGGATTTGACAGCCATTGAACGCTTTAAAAATGGCGGTGGAATATTTACAATTGCTACAGGCAGAATTTATCAGGCTGCTGAACAATTTTTCGATATTCTTAAACCCAACGCACCTGTGCTGCTGAATAACGGCGGTCTGATTTATGATATACAGCAACAAAAAGCTTTATACAGCTGTTATCTTGATATTGCTTCAATTGATTATACAATTGCTTTAATGGAGCAATTTCCCGAAATCGGTGTTGAAATCAATACAATGGACAGCATTTATGTTGTACGAATGACTGAATGGGAGAAACGCCATCTTGAAATGACACATCTGCCATACACTGAAAAATCAATAGGTGAAGTAAAAAACGAGAAGTGGTGCAAGGTGCTTTATTCAATTGAAGGCGGCAGAATGCATGAACTTGAAGATTATGTCAAGCAAATGGGGTGGAACAAAACAAGCTTTACAGCATCAGGTGAATTTTTATTTGAGTGTCTTCCGTTGAACTGTTCAAAGGGCAGAGCACTTGAAAAGCTTGTTGAAATATGCAATTGGCAGGACTATACAATTTCGGCTGCAGGTGATTACGATAATGACTTAATAATGCTGGAGTATGCTGATATAGGTTTTGCTCCAGCAAATGCACAGGATATAGTAAAAAATTCCGCTTCATATGTTACAAAAGCAACCTGTGAGGACGGTGCGATTGCTGAGGCAATCGAATATATTGAAAAGGTTTGTAAAGTGAAATAGCTTTTCACTTACGTCATAGAAAGGAATGGTAAAATTATGGACGCTTCTATCAAAAAGCAGCTTGAAACAACAGCTTGTAAGGTAAGAATGGGAGTAATCGAAGGGGTTTACAATGCAAAATCGGGTCACCCAGGTGGTTCTCTTTCCATTTGTGACCTTCTGACATACCTCTATTTTGCAAAGCTTAACGTTGACCCTAAGAATCCTAAAATGGCAGACAGAGACAGAGTAGTTCTTTCTAAGGGTCACTGTGCACCTGCACTCTATTCTGTACTTGCACAGAGAGGATTCTTCTCAACAGAAGAACTTAAAAAGCTCCGTCACATCGGTGCAATGCTTCAGGGTCACCCTGATATGAAGGGTACACCTGGCGTTGATATGAGTACAGGCTCTCTCGGTCAGGGTATTTCTGCAGCTTGCGGTATGGCTCTCGGCGGAAAGCTTTCCTGCGCAACATATAAGGTATATGCAATCCTCGGTGATGGTGAAATCGAAGAGGGACAGGTTTGGGAAGCTGCTATGTTTGCTGCTCATAATAAGCTTGATAACCTTGTTGCAATAGTAGACAACAACGGTCTCCAGATTGACGGCAAAATCACAGAGGTATGCTCACCAATGCCTATTACAGATAAGTTCGAAGCGTTTGGTTGGCACGTAATCACAATCAATGCTCACGATTTTGACGAAATTGAACGTGCATTTGATGAAGCTGAAAAGATTAATGGCAAGCCTGTTGCAATCATTCAGACAAGTACAAAGGGTAAGGGCGTTTCCTTTATGGAAAATCAGGTAGGCTGGCACGGTACAGCTCCTAATAAGGAACAGTATGACCAGGCTATGGAAGAACTCAACGTACAGCTTAAAGCTTTAGAAGCTTAATCCGTGGAAAGGAACAGGTGAATAAAATGGCAGATGTAATCAAAAAGGCAACCAGAGAAAGCTACGGCGAAGCACTGGCTGAGCTTGCAGATAAATATGATGATTTGGTAGTTCTTGATGCTGACCTTGCAGCAGCTACAAAGACAGGTATTTTCAAGAAGAAGTGCCCTGAAAGATTTATCGATTGCGGTATCGCAGAAGCAAATATGATGGGTGTTGCAGCAGGTCTTGCAACAACAGGCAAAAAGGTTTTCGCAAGCTCCTTCGCAATGTTCGCAGCTGGCAGAGCATATGAAATTGTTCGTAACACAATCGGCTACCCACACATTAACGTAAAAATCGGTGCAACACACGCTGGTATCTCCGTTGGTGAGGACGGCGCAACACACCAGTGCAACGAAGATATCGCCCTTATGAGAACTATCCCAGGTATGACAATCATCAACCCAGCTGACGACGTTGAAGCGAGAGCAGCTGTTGAAGCAGCAATCAACATTGATGGCCCTGTATACCTCCGTTTCGGACGTCTTGCAGTTCCTGTTTTCAACGACAAGGAAACATACAAGTTTGAAGTTGGCAAGGGTGTTCAGCTCAAGGATGGCAAGGACGCAACAATCGTTGCAACAGGTCTTATGGTAAATGAAGCACGTATGGCAGCTGATATGCTTGAAGCAGAAGGCATTTCCGTTCGTGTAATCAATATCCACACAATCAAGCCACTCGATAAGGAAATCATCTGCAAGGCTGCTTGTGAAACAGGCGTTATCGTTACAGCCGAAGAACACAGCGTAATCGGTGGTCTTGGCTCAGCAGTTGCAGAAGCAGTAACAGAATGTTGCCCTGTACCTGTTGTAAAGGTAGGCGTAAATGACGTTTACGGTCACTCAGGTCCAGCTGTTGACCTCCTCAAGGAATTTGGTCTTTCCGCTGAAAGTATCGTTGAAAAGGTTAAGTATGCAATTACTTTGAAGAAGTAATTTTGTACAACTGAATATTCTTCCAAAGTCGCTCGTCAAGGGCGGCTTTGTTTTTGCAATAATTGACTTTTGAGTGGGGGAATGATATAATTATTAAAAGTACAAATTATGATTTTGATAAGGAGTACAAGCGTGGTTGAGCTTAAAGAAATAACACCCGATAACTTAGAAGAAGTATTAAATTTAAAGGTTGCTGAACATCAAAAAAGCTTTGTGTCAACAGTTGTTTATTCGTTGGCACAAGCGTGGGTGTATAAATCTGCTTATCCTTTTGCAATATATGCAGATGAAAAGGCTGTCGGATTTATTATGTTGGGATATTACGAAGCAAGAAAGCAATATACACTATGGAAATTTTTGGTAGATGAATGTTACCAAAACAAAGGCTATGGAAGAAAAGCATTACAGCTTGCAATAGATTATCTGATTGATACTTTCGAAGTAACCGAAATATTCACAGGTGTTTCTTTAGGCAACAAAACAGCGAAACATCTTTACGCTTCCGTTGGCTTTGAAGCAACAGGAGTTGTTGAGGATAATATGGAGGAAATGAAGTATGTTCCACACAGGCACAAAATCATTTGAAACAGACCGTCTGCTTTGCCGCCCATTTACAACAGAGGATTACAGTGATATGCTGAAAAATTGGATTGCAAACCCCAATATCCAGTTTGAATACGGCGAGCCTGTCTACACAACCGTTACGGAAGTGAAAGAACTGCTGAAAAAATACGTTGAAAGCTATAAAAATCCCGATTTCTACCGTTGGGCAATTATAGAAAAGAAAAGCAGCGAAAATATCGGTCAGATTGCATTCTGCAAGATATATTCCGATTGTGAAACAGCCGAAATAGAATACTGTATCGGCGAAAACTTCTGGGGCAACGGCTATGCAGGTGAAGCATTGGCGGGAGTAATTGATTTTACTTTCAAAAACACGGATTTTATCAAGCTTGAAGCATATCATAGAATTGAAAATGATAAATCGGGAAAAGTGCTTGCCAAATCTCCAATGCACGTCACCGATACCGTTGAACGTTTTAAAAGAGAAAATGTGTCACCACACGATGAAGTGTGTTATTGCATAACTAAAGATGACTATATAAATTCTTCCGAAAGGAACAACCAAAATGGATAAATCAATAATTGAAAAAATAAACAATCTCCGTGCTGAAATCGAACAGCATAACCACAACTACTATGTTATGGACAACCCCACAGTTGACGACTACACCTACGATATGCTTATGCAGGAACTCAAAAACCTCGAAGCAGAGTATCCAGAGCTTGCTGACCCAAACTCACCAACTCAGCGTGTAGGCGGTGAGGCACTCAACTTATTTGAAAAGGTTGAGCATAAGGTGCAGATGGGAAGCTTGCAGGACGTCTTTTCCCTTGAACAGGTTCAGGCATTCACTGACCGCTGCCGAGAAGCTTCTCCAAAGCCAGTATATGTTGTAGAACCGAAAATTGATGGGCTTTCCGTTTCTCTTGAATATGTAAACGGCGAGTTTGTACGCGGTTCAACCCGTGGTGACGGCTTTATAGGTGAAGATGTTACAGCTAACCTCAAAACAATTAAATCAATTCCTCTTAAACTGAAAGAAACCGTGCCTTTTCTTGAAGTAAGAGGCGAGGTATACATGCCACGTGAAACATTTTTTACCCTTGTAGAAAAGCAGGAAAACAATGGCGAAACACCATTCAAAAATCCAAGAAACGCCGCAGCAGGCTCACTACGTCAAAAAAACCCGAAGATTGCAGCCGAGCGTAAGCTTGATATCTTTGTGTTCAATGTCCAGCAGATTGAGGGTGTGAAATTAACCTCACATAAGCAGTCACTTGACTATCTGAAAAAGCTTGGCTTCAAGGTTGTAGCAGAGTATGTTCAGGCTGAAAGATACGAAGAAATTTCCACACGTATTGACTACATCGGAAATATGCGAAGCGAATACAGCTTTGATATTGATGGTGTTGTAATAAAAATCGATGATTTTGCACTCCGTGAAAAAATGGGGTCAACTTCCAAAGTTCCGAAGTGGGCAGTTGCTTACAAATTCCCACCTGAAGAAAAGGAAACAAAGCTTCTTGATATTGAAGTGAATGTCGGCAGAACAGGTGCAATTACCCCTGTCGCAATTTTTGAGCCAGTTCTTCTGGCAGGAACAAGTGTCAGCCGTGCCGTGCTTCATAATCAGGAATTCATTACCGAAAAGGATATCCGAATTGGCGATACAATCCTTGTCCGTAAGGCAGGGGAAATCATTCCTGAGGTGCTCAAATCCGTTGTACACGGCGAAAACTCCGTTCCATATACACTTCCCGAATTCTGTCCCGTATGTGGAGATAAGGCAGTAAAATATGCAGACGAAGCTGTTTTGCGCTGTCCCAATGTGGATTGTCCCGCACAGCTTAAACGAAACATTATCCATTTTGCAAGCAAGGGCGCAATGAATATTGACGGTCTTGGTGAAGCAATCGTAACCCAGCTTGTGGATAACAGCATTATTTCGGGTGTTGCCGACCTATATAGAATTAAAGTGGAACAGCTTGAAGCATTAGAACGATTTGGTAAAAAATCTGCGGAAAACCTTGTGAAAGCAATTGAAGGTTCAAAGGAAAATTCACTCGAACGAGTAATATTCGGACTCGGTATACGTAATATCGGTCAGAACGGCGCAAAGCTTCTCTGTAACCGTTTTGGAAGCATTGAAGCAATTATGAGTGCTACAGCCGAAGAAATTGCCGAAATTGACGGATTTGGTGACATTATGTCCGAAAGTGTTTTCTCAGCTTTCCACGATAAGCATTTTGCTGAGCTTGTAGACGAACTTAAATCCTTTGGCGTAAAAATGGAATATGAGAAGCAGGAGAGTGGCGACAACCGTTTTGATGGCAAGACCTTTGTTCTTACAGGTACACTTCCCACAATGACTCGTGACGAAGCAAAGGAAATAATCATTCGTTTGGGCGGAAAAGCCGCAGGCTCTGTTTCCAAAAAGACAAGCTATGTTGTAGCAGGAGAGGACGCAGGCAGCAAACTTACGAAAGCACAGGAACTTGGAATTACAATCCTTAGTGAACAGGAATTTCTTGATATGACAAAATAAAAAATCCGTACCACCTTAATTTAGTGGTACGGATTTTCATTTTACTGTTTAACTTCAGCATCACTCGGCATAATCAGTGCCGCAATTATATATGCCGCAATTCCAAATCCAGAAAGACAAAGAACAGCCCAAATAAGTCTTACAACAGTTGTGTCAAGGTTAAGGTAGCGTGCAACGCCTGAGCATACACCGCAGATTTTTCTGTCAGATTCGCATTTCATAAGTTTATTCATAATTATTCCTCCATAAAATCAATATTACATTCGCCTAAATCAAGATTGATATTAATTGTACCAATAGGGTTTATAGGTTCAATACTGTCATTTGTTCTGTCACCATTATCTATAATTATAGTTGTAGTAGCAAGTTCACCATTATAAGGAACTCCGTCAACATTTACTTCTCCCAAATCATTTTCAATTTCAAGCTCATAATCAGAACGCTTGCCAATAAGGGTCATACTAATCTCACCAAAATCAAGGTTAATATCATTTTCGCCTGTAAGCTTACATTCCTCGAAAATCATTTCGCCTGCGTCCATATTGATTTCGGAATTATTCAATACACTGTTGTTGAAAGTACATTCACCTGCATTGATAGTGATTTCAGAGGATGTAATTGCTGAAATATTGTTGAATATAGCTTCACCTGCATCCATATCAATTATAAGTTCATCGGCAATGATATCGTCCGCATAAAATTCACCTGCATTAAGTGAAAGCTTGACGTCCTTGAAATGACGTTCGGGAACTGTTACAATAAT
>JAZSHA010000136.1:0-12490 GCA_045533025.1 Oscillospiraceae bacterium | reverse complement strand
ACTCGCTGCCCCATTTCGGAGTCTTAACCCAGTGAGCAAGCCACTTGTCATAACCTTTAAGTCGCTCAAGGTCAAGCTTGTTTACAAACCAATCAGGGTTGCTGTAAATTGAAACATAGCAACCTGCTGCCTCAATTTTTTCGCAGAAAGCAACCGTAATATCTGTCAGAATTTTTTTGCCGATTGATTCCTGTCCCTTGTCCTCAATGTCAAAAACAACAGGGTACTCAAACTGTTTTCCTGTAATCAGCTCCAGCATAAAATCAGCTTCAAGACGTGCATCCTCAGGTGTCTTTGCGTAGCTGTAATGATACACACCCACAGGCATACCGATACGCTTGCACTCGCTGTAATTACGCTCAAACTGTCTGTCAATCTGCTTAATACTCTTGCGCCCGTAACCGCAGCGCAGAATTGCAAACTGTATTCCCGCCGCCTTAACCTTGTCCCAATCAATAATCCCGTTATGATGAGATACATCAATTCCCTTTAAATTCATTCAATTCCTCCTTATTTTTCTGACCTGTACAGCGTGGAAGTTATCGTAACAGGATAAGAAATTTCGATATACGGATAATATTTAGTAGTTCCGGTATCGTGATTGATAGTTGTAATATGACCGCCTGCATCAATTATATTTCCTGCGGAAGTGGAAAAAGAAAACGGAGCTGATTTAGTGTGACCTGATGTTGGTCGGAATGACCCATTAATAGTAAACCAAGCGTTTGCTAAACCATCACTGGTAGTTTTATTGCTGACGAAATCAAGAGATTTTTCCTCTGTTTTGTAACCCTCTTGACCCGTGTAAACAGAAAGATTATACGCAATGCAGGTAATAGTGCAGTAAGTGGGAATTGTAACAGGAAAAGCACTGCGATTGTTATAAGTGTCAAGTATATTAACCTGAGTTCCCTGAGCGGTTGATGTGTAGCTGAATACAGCGTATAAACTTGTACCGCTTGAAGTAATGGTCTGATTTGCGTCATAATCCTTGTCAGCGGCTCCCGAAGTCTTTGTCCAGCCGTAAAACGCATCATCACCCGAGCTTACTGTACAAGTTGGCAACGTGAAGGAAGCTGTACTGCTTTGAGATTTGGAGGTAAGAGTCTTATACAGCGAGCCGTATTTATACAGCTTGATGCTGTACTCATATAAGATGTACAGTGTTGTACTTGCTGAGGATAAAGTTGCACCGTTATTGTAGGAAACTGTTGTGGACGATGATGATGTAGCGTACCCCACGCCGTAGCTTGGCAGAGTGAACGAGCCTGTGCTGCTTTGAGATTTTGATGTAAGTGTTGTGTAAAGCGAGCCGAAACGGTAAATGTTAACGCTGTAGCTGAACACTGCATACAACGTCATATTACCTGTCGGAGTAATGGTAGCACCGCTGTTGTATGCCGTTGTTGTAGAGCCTGAAGCTGTAGCAAAACCAACACCAAGAGACGGCAGGGTAACGCTTTCACCCTCTGTAACAGATAAGGTCTGATACAGAGAGCCGTAGCGATAAATGTTCACCGTGTAGGTTTCTTTTCCTGAGAAAACTTCTTTCCACTCACCATTTACCATTGCATACTCAGCCGAAACCTTTTTCCATTCTCCGTCAACAGCAACATACGGCTGTTTAACGTTTTTGTTGTCTATAGCAATCATATTTACACCTCGTACTGATACCAGATTGTACCTTCGGGAGCAGTTCCGCTTGGTGCCTCGGAGGAAATAATTACATTTCTCACCTGTGCAACTGCATAGTCTGTGTTACTCTGAGCAATGAGTGTACCTTCCATAGTACCGCCCGAAACAGGTACATAATCACCCTCAGCTGAAATTACTCCGTTTTCGTCAATTTTAACAGTTGTACCATCAACCTTCACACCGCCGAGTTCGGTTCCTGAAGCGGTTGGAAGCGTGTAAACCGTGTCTGTAAAAACAGCGTTCTCAGGTACATCTGTACCAATAGTTTTTCCGTTTACCGAATTGACCGTTACAGCACCGTTTTCATCAACGGAAATATCACCGCCCGAAAGTATACCGCCCAGCGCTGTTTCAGTAGCAGGGTCAAGAATGAACGGTGTTACAGTGCCCGAAGACTCTCCGTCACCGCTTCCCGAAGTACCGCCGACAGCTGAAATAACACCGCTGTCGCTGATTGTAATAGTAGTACCGTCAACCCTTACACCACCCTTGACAGTTCTTGATGCGGTAGGAAGCGTGTAAACCGTGTCCGTGAAAACAGCATTTTCCGGTACGTCTGTGCCAACAGTCTTTCCGTTTACCGAATTGACTGTTACAGCACCATTTTCATCAACGGAGATATCACCGCCCGACAGCACACCTCCAAGTTCGGTTTCCGTAGCAGGGGAAAGCGTAACATTGCCGCCATCAATGCCTTCAAGTAAGTCAAGAGCCTTCTGTACCTCAAGCTGAATTTGATTGTAAGCCTGTTCAAGAATGGTTGGTGACTCCATGAAGTCAAGACGTGCATCATCATTGATTGTCACTGGCTGAGAAATAAATTTAATCTGAACAGTGTTGTCGGAGTTGACGCCAGCAAGAACAAGAGTAACCTCACCGCTTGAAACGGTAAAATCGGAAGTAACCTCCCAAAGAAGATGAATGTTGTCTTCGTCAACGCTGTCCATTGTCAGCACTTGTTCAGCAACACTTTCGTTTGCCTTTGAAACAGCTGTCATTCTGAAGCTGAAGCTTGAAATGTCGTGTTCACCGTACATTCTCGGAACAGTTATCCCAACGATGTCAGCGCCGTATTCACCCTCCGTAATGTTTCCGTCAAGATTTTGAGTGATAAGACGTTTGCAAATTACCTTTAATTCCATAAAAAGTCCTCCATAAAAAGTATTATTCCGCACCTTAACGCTTTAACGGTGCGGAATAGTTCCCATAATTTCAGTATATCCGATTTCACAGCAATTGCAATGCTTTTACAGCAAGTTCAGTTACAGTCATAATAGTTGCACTCTGACATAATGCAACTATTATTAATTGTACAGGCAAAAAAATAACCCGAACCATAACGGTACGGGTTCCCGATGTTCGGGATTAGAACAAACTTTGAAGAACATCTTTATTATATCAGAAGGAAAAATACAAGTCCAGCGTTAGGTGTACCAAAAAATGTACTCCTTTTTGCAAAAATGCTTGAAAAGCATAAATTGGTGTGCTATACTTGAAGAAAAAGGAAAGGATTGAAGCGCTATGACAGAAAAAACCTCCGTGCAAAAGTTGAAAATGCTGTACCTGTACAATATCTTTATAAAGTATACCGACGAGGAGCATTCCCTCACAATTGCTGAAATAATCGAAATGCTTAAAGATTACGGTATTTCCGCCGAGCGTAAAACCCTCTACAACGATATACAGCTGCTCAAAGAGTTTGGACTTGATATTATAATGAACAACGGAAAGCAGTATTCCTATTATCTCGCCAGCCGTGACTTTGAACTCCCAGAATTGAAGCTTCTTGCCGATGCAGTAGCTTCATCGCGTTTCCTTACTGATAAAAAATCCCGTGAGCTGCTGAGGAAAATCGAAAGCCTTGCCAGCGTCCACGAGGGAAACCAGATTAACCGTCAGGTTTATGTTACAAACCGTGTAAAATCAATGAATGAGCGTATCTATCTTAATGTGGATATTATCCATCGTGCAATTCAGGAAAAAAAGCAGATTTCATTCAGATATTTCGATTATGACCTCACAAAAAAGAAGCGTTACCGTGACGGTCTGAGAATTGCTTCACCCTTTGCACTTACATGGGACGATGAGCGCTATTATCTTGTAGCCTTTTACGAAAAGCGCCCCGAAAACTATACAAACTTCCGTGTTGACCGTATGGAAGAAATAGTAATTTTGGAAGATAAGGTTGCAAAGGTACCAAAGAATTTTTCTCTGTCCGAATATATGAATTCAACTTTTTCAATGTTCAGCGGAGAAATCCATGACGTAAAGCTCCGTTTCCACAATTCATTGGTAAATGTTGTTATAGACCGATTTGGCAAGAATGTGATAATTATTCCCGACGGTGACGAGCACTTCACCGTAAATGTTCAGGTGAGGACAGGTGCACCGTTCTATGGTTGGCTGTTCCAGTTCGGAACAAAGACTGAAATTATGCGTCCTGCTGATATAAAACAGGAGTATCTTGATATGCTTCATGATGTTATCAGCATAACAGAAAAATAGTAACCGTTTACATTTTGTTATTTATCTTTACAAATATTGACACGAAACGATAAGTGTGTTACAATGACCTTACAGAGCACTTTAGTGTGAAAAAGGGATTATTGAAAATCCAAAAGCTTCGCCGCCCCTCCGTCGGACTGCGAAGAAAGGGGAAGTGACGGAAAAATATTTTAGGAGGTATCTGTAAAATGGATACATTAAAGAATTTTCTTAATTCATTGCTGAACAGAGTTCCTGACGTGATTTTTGCAATTCTTCTGCTTGTTGTTGCATTTATAGCAGCAAAAATCGCACAGAAGCTGGTAACAAAGCTCCTTGGACTTATCAAGGGCGAAAAAATTACCGAAAAGACAGGTATGAAGCAGGAATCAATCGACAGTGCAAAGACTTTTATTGCTAAGCTCGTTTATTTCATTGTATTCCTCCTCTTCCTCCCTGGTGTTCTCGATAAGCTCGGTATGAACAGCGTTTCCTCTCCAATCGAAAATCTTGCAAACACATTCCTCAACTTCATTCCTAAGCTCGTTGCAGCAGGTATCATCGTTGTTGTTGGTTTCTTCATTGCAAAGATTCTCAAGGACCTTCTCCTTCCGCTTGTTAAGGCTACAAAGGTTGACAAGCTTCAGGAAAAAACAGGGGTACAGGCTACAGAAAAGACAACCTTCTCCAACATTATCGTTAATGTTATCTATGGTCTCGTAATTCTTTTTGTTGTAACAGCTGCTCTCGAACAGCTCGGTATCGCAGCAATTTCAAATCCTGCAAGCCAGATTGTTTCCGCAATTTTTGCTATCATTCCTAATATCCTCGGCGCAATCGTAATCATCGCAGTTGGTATCTTCATTGCAAACCTTGTTGCAGGCCTTCTCGAAAACCTTCTCGCTGGCGTTGGTGCAGATACACTCGTTGAAAAGGTTACAGGTACACCCGCTAAGAAGCTCGTTCTTTCAAAGGTTATCGCTCAGGCTGTTAAGTACATTCTCGTTGTAATCTTCCTCGTTCAGGGTGTTAACGTTCTCGAACTTCCTGTACTTACAGAAATCGGCGCAATCGTTCTCGGCTACGTTCCTGCTGCTGTAAGTGCAATTCTTATCATTGCAATCGGTATCTTCGCAGGCAATACAGCTGAGTCTGCAATTTCCAAGAAGTTCCCAGAAGCAAAGGGCGGCGCTCTTATTGCTAAGATTGCAATCTATGTTGTAACAGGCTTCCTCTGCCTCAGCCAGCTCGGCGTTGCAACAGCTATCGTTGAAAGCACATTCATCTTTATCATCGCTGCTGTATGTATTGCATTTGCAATCGCATTCGGTATCGGCGGCAGAAACTTCGCTGCAAATACACTTGAAAAGGTTGAAAAGAAAATCAACAGCAACGATAAGGAAACTAAGTAATTTTTCTGAATTTCATAATACCGCAGGACTAATTCTCCTGCGGTATTTTTTGTAAAATTTATGGAATAGTAACAATTTAATGTTGCATATGATAATTTTTTGTAGTATAATTGCTATAAGGCGGAGTATCCATAACGGAATGTCCGTCAAGTAATTATTGGGAGGAATTTGAAATGAACTCTATGAAAAAGTACATAGCTGAATTTATCGGCACAATGGTACTGGTAATTCTCGGCTGCGGAACAGCAATGCTCGTTGGCTGTGACGCTGTTAACGGCGGCGGATATATCCTTACCGCATTTGCTTTTGGTCTCGTAATTGTAGGTATGGCTTACTGCGTTGGCAATATCTCAGGCTGTCATATTAATCCTGCTGTTTCCCTCGGCGTTCTTATGAGCGGCGGAATGACAAGCAAGGACTTCATCGGCTACGTTGTTTCCCAGTGCCTCGGCGCACTCGCAGGCTCAGGTGTCCTCGCTGCAATCTTTTCTCTTGGCGGTGTTGAGGATAAGACAGGCGGTTTCG
Organism: Oscillospiraceae bacterium; assembly: GCA_045533025.1. Taxonomy (GTDB): domain Bacteria; phylum Bacillota; class Clostridia; order Oscillospirales; family Ruminococcaceae; genus RGIG8773. Next base: position 6,374 of record JAZSHA010000136.1, on the reverse strand, counting down.
GTTCAAACGGCCTTGCAGGCGTAAACGGAAACGCTGTAGCAGGTCTTCTCGTTGAGATTGTTCTCACATTCATCTTTGTCCTTACAATCCTCGGTGTAACATCCAAGAAGGCTGGTCACGGCTCATTTGCAGGCGTTGTAATCGGCTTTACACTTACACTCGTTCACATCCTCGGTATCGGTCTTACAGGTACATCTGTTAACCCTGCAAGAAGTATCGGTCCTGCAATCGTTGCAGCAATCACAGGTAACACAGGCGCCATCGCTTGCGTATGGGTATTTATCGTAGGTCCGCTTGTTGGTGCAGCACTCGCAGCTGTTGTATACAAGTACCTCGAAAGCGAAAAGGCATAATTGATTTTTACGCACCGTGAGAGCTTCGGCTTTCACGGTGTTTTTTCTTTGCCCTTGACAAATTCCGTCATCAGTGTTATAGTTATATACAATTGAATACAATACGAAATACGGTTCGAAATCATTTTGCAGTGCAATCTGACGCGTAGATTAATAGGGAATTCGGTGAGAATCCGAAGCAACCGCCATTACTGTATTTGACGAGAGGTGCGCAGATACCATTGAGCAAACGCTTGAGAAGGTGCAAACCACGCAGAAATGCTGTGTCATAAGTCAGGAGACCTGCCGTGTTTTAAGGGTTATACTAAACTGAACTTTATGTGAAGCTTAGTATTAAACAGGCTTGGGACGTGAAGCAATGCAACCGATACACGATTAGCTTTGAATTTTTACACTTTTCAAGGCTGTTTTTGACGTGTAATCAATTTGCTCCTTCAGACCACTGAAGGGGCTTTTTATTTTTAAGAAATGAGGTAAAAACAAATGAAAAAACTTATCGCAGCAGTATCCGCAATCGCACTCACATTCAGTACAGTAGCTTTTACAGCATTTGCCGCTGAAACAGCAGATGTCTGTGTAACAATTTCCGATGGCACAGGTGCACTTCCGCTTGCTCAGGAAAAAATTACAGTTACAGACATTGACGCTGACGGTGCACTTACAATCAATGACGCACTTTATATTGCCCATGAGGAGCATTACAACGGCGGTGCAGAAGCAGGCTTTGCATCTGGTGAAACAGAATACGGACTTTCCCTCAACAAGCTTTGGGGAGTAGAAAACGGCGGTAGCTATGGCTACTACAAAAATAATGCTTCCGCAATGAGCCTCAGCGATACGATTGCAGACGGAGATTATATCAATGCCTACGCTTTCAGTGACCTTTCAGGTTGGTCGGACGTGTATAGCTGGTTTGACATTGACTCAGCCGAACTTGATACAGGTGCAGAAATGGCACTTGCCCTTTCCTACGCAGGTTATGATGCAGACTGGAATCCCGTTACAATGTTTGTAAGCGATGCAGTAATTACTATAAACGGCGAAAAAACAGACCTCACAACTGATTCTCAGGGTAAGGTAGAAATTAAATTTGATGAAGCAGGTGAGTATGTAATCAGCGCAGTTTCCGCCACACAGACTCTCGTTCCTCCCGTGTGCAAGGTAACCGTAACAGCTTCTTCCGATACCGAAACAACTGCACCTGCAACAGGCAACAGCACAAGCGGTCTTGTTGCCATAACAGCAATTGCACTTGTTACAGCTGTACTTGCAAAGAAAAATGAAAAGTAAGATTTGCACGATAATTTCCTGCCTGCTTGCCTTTTTTCTTATAGCAATAAACGTGTCGGCATTGACCCCGAATGAAATTTCCGAAGGCGTAATTGCTTACGAGCTGGATAAAAGCGGAGCAGAAACCGTACAGGATTGGATTGATACCAACCTTACAGAAAACTCAGGAAATGGCTCTGAATGGTACGTAATCACCCTGAGCAAAAACGGTGAATATGATTTTTCAGCTTATAAAGCTGCACTTGAAGCCTATGTAGAAAGTACGGAAATCCGCTCGGCAACCTCCCGTCAGAAATACGCACTTGCGCTTCTTGCGGTTGGCAGCAGTTCCGATTATATCGCCGAAACAATGGAAAACTCAATCGGTGAGCAGGGCTTGATGAGTTATGTTTATGGTTTGCATCTGCTTAACAACGGTTGTACAAGTACACAGCATACCGCCGAAAGCGTAACAGCACAAATTCTTTCTATGCAGCTTGCTGATGGCGGCTGGGCTGTAATGGGGGAATACGGCGACCCTGACGTTACCGCGATGACCTTGCAGGCGCGTGCACCGTACTACAATACCGATGAAGCGGTGCAAAAAGCAATTGACAGCGCTGTTCAGTTCCTTTCGGACAAGCAGCTTGACAGCGGCGGCTATAAATCAATGGGAAAGGAAGCCTCAGAAAGTATTTCTCAGGTTATAATTGCACTTTCAGCACTGGAAATAGATACGGAAACAGACAGCAGATTTGCTAAAAACGGAAATACACTTTTGGGAGCATTGGGAAATTTCCGACTTGCCGACGGAAGCTTCTGTCACGAAATCGGAAGTGACGGAAATTCTACTGCAACTATGCAGGCGTTTATGGCGGCATCTGCCTACAGCGCAATGAAAGCGGGCAGGGGGAGCGTGTACCTGTTAGAAAATGAAGAAAAAAGCACGGAAATCCAAACGGAAATATCTGCAAGCGAAACGGAAATGACGGGAAATGAAGCGGAAATAGCCGAGGAAAAAGCTTCGGAAACCGCTGAGAAGCATTCATATAAGCCTGTTGTCTGCGTAATTATCATTGCTGTATTTGCAATGGCGTGTGTAGTATTGATACTTCTGAAAAAGAACAACAGGAAAAATTTTCTTGTTGTCGGAATTATCACAGTAATCGCTGTTTTGACAGTCCTTTTCACTGATTTTTCAACAGCAGAGGATTATTACGGAGCAACCGCAAAAAAAGAAAATATTGTGGGCACGGTTACTCTCGAAATACGCTGTGACACAGTTGCAGGCAGAGAAAGCTACATTCCCGAAAATGGAGTAATTCTTGAAGAAACAGAGTTTGCCATAGCTGATGGCGAAACTGTTCACGATATTCTCGTTGAGGCCTGCCGTGAAAATGGCATACAGACCGAGGTGTCGGGCGGATACGTTTCCGGAATTAACTACATCTACGAGTTTGATTTTGGTGATTTGTCAGGTTGGCTGTATTACATCAACGGCGAGGAAGCGTCGGTAGGGTGCGACCAATACATTCTTTCTGGCGGTGACGAAATCAAGTGGCTTTACAGCCTTGAAATGGGTAACGATTTGAAGTAAAGGAGGGCACTATGCGGATATTTTCAGACAGCAATCCAATTGCGGCGGCGTTGTATTTCCTTGCGGTGACGGGAATTGCAATGTTCAGCTCAAACCCCGTAATTTCGGCGATTTCGCTTGTTGGGGCTGTTGCATTGTTCATATTGCAGTCGGATGGAAAAAAGCTGTCGGTACACCTGTTCTCGGTAGTTATTTTCGCTGTAACCGCACTTGTAAACCCTTTCGTTTCACACAACGGCGCAACGGTGCTGTTTGTTGTAAATGACAGTCCTATTACCCTTGAAGCGCTTATATACGGAGTTTGCACCGCAGTAATGATTATCGCTGTGCTGTATTGGTTCAGCAGCTTTTCGCTGATTATGACAGCCGATAAGCTGCTGTATCTGTTCGGTGCACTGTCTCCTAAGCTTGCACTTACGCTGTCAATGGCTTTGAGATTTGTTCCGCTGTTCGGCACACAAATAAAGAAGGTGCACGCCAGTCAGAAAGCACTCGGTCTCTATAATGATAATAACATCATTGACAGCTTCAAGGGCGGAATGAGAATTTTTTCAATTATGGTAACCTGGGCGCTGGAAAACGGAATTATCACCGCTGACAGTATGACAGCAAGAGGATACGGAACAGGCAAACGTTCACACTTTTCAGTGTTCCGTTTCAAAACGGAGGACATTATTATTATGTGTTCAGTTCTGGTTTTATCAGCTGTCACCTTGTACGGCATAATCGATGCGGAGTTCAGCTTTTATCCCCATTTTTCCGTATCCAAAATAAGCGCAAAAACTGTTACAGGATATATTTCCTATGGATTAATGATTTTATTGCCCATAATCATCGGAGTAAGGGAGGAGCTTAAATGGAAATACTTAAAATCGAAAATCTGAGCCTCACCTATCCGCTGACAGCTGTTCCTGCACTTGATAAGGTTTCCTTTTCAGTAAACAAAGGCGAATTTGTTGCAGTATGCGGTGCAACAGGAAGCGGCAAATCAACGCTTCTCCGTCTGCTTAAAAGGGAAATCGCTCCTCTCGGAGATACAAAGGGAGAAATAATTTTTGACGGTGTTCCCATAAGCAGTCTTGCTCCTAAAAGAAGCGCATCGGAAATAGGCTTTGTAATGCAGAACCCCGAGCACCAGCTTGTAACCGATACGGTCTGGCACGAGCTTGCATTCGGCTTGGAAAATCTTAATCTGCCCCAAAGCATTATGGCACGGAAAATTGCCGAAACCGCCGCATATTTCGGAATAGAAGGCTGGTACAACAAAAAAATTTCCGAGCTTTCAGGAGGACAGAAGCAGCTTCTTTGCCTTGCTTCTGTAATGGTTATGAACCCACAGGTGCTTGTTCTTGATGAGCCGACATCAAGGCTTGACCCCATTGCGGCTTCCGAGTTTATCTCCGCACTGAAAAAAATCAACAGAGAGCTTTCCGTAACCATAATTATCTCTGAGCACCGACTTGAAGAGGTAATTCCTTTGTGTGACAAGCTTCTTGTGCTGGAAAACGGTGCAGTAGTGGAGTATGATGCACCACGCAAAGCTGCTGCAAAGCTCAGGGATACAGAGTTTCTTTACGCAATGCCTGCTGCCGTACGGCTTTTTAATGCCGTTGAGGGCAGTGGAAAGTGTCCGCTGGATATTCGTGAGGGGCGAAACTTTATCGAAGAAAATTCCTCAGGCAACATAACTTCTCTGCCTGTTGCTGAATATACCCATTCACAGCAGCTTGCACTGAGCTTTTCTGATGTGTATTTTCGATACGAAAGAAATCTTCCTGATGTGCTAAAGGGCTTGAATTTGACCGTGTATGAAAATGAAATTTTCTGTATCATCGGCGGAAACAGCTCAGGAAAAACCACAACTCTTTCCGTTGCAGCAAATCTCGTGAAGCCATACAGCGGCTCAATTGAAATCTTCGGGAAGAAAATCAATCACTATAAAAACAACTCCCTTTACCGCAATTGCCTTACCCTTCTTCCTCAGGACGTGCAGACAGTGTTTATGAGAAATACTGTCCGTGAGGAGCTTGAAGGTGCCGAGGAAGAAGCTGAAAAGCTGCCCGTTGATTTTGAAAAGCTTATGGATAAGCACCCCTACGACCTTTCGGGCGGTGAACAGCAGTTGCTTGCCCTTGCAAAGGTGCTTGCGGCAAAACCAAAGCTGCTGCTGCTTGACGAGCCTACAAAGGGGATTGATTCAGCTGCAAAATATAGGCTGATTAACATTCTGAAACAGCTCAAAGCTGAGGGAATGACCATTGTAATCGTAAGCCACGATATGGAATTTGCCTGCGATTGTGCCGATAGATGTGCAATGATGTTCCGTGGAGAAATTGTTTCAGCCGATACTCCGCATAAGTTTTTTACAGAGAACAATTTCTACACCACAGCTGTAAGCCGAATGACACGTGGAATATATAGCAATGCCGTATCCCTTGATGACGCCGTAAAGCTCTGTAAGCTGAATAAAGGCGGTGAGCAGGTGTGATAGTGATTGAAAACAGCAGCCTCAGAAGCGTAGTAAAAATCGTAGTACCTTTTGTGCTGATGCCTCTGCTTGTAATTATCGGGGCAGTCATCTTTGACGGAAAACGCTACCTTATTATTTCTGTCGGAGCAGCCTTGCTTGCACTTCTTTTGTTTGCGGCAGGGTACGAAAAAAAGCCTGTCGGCTCGCGCAGAATGGTTATCACAGCCGTAATGACAGCACTTTGTATTGCCGGACGTTTTATACCTTTTTTCAAGCCTGTAACCGCCATTACCGTTATAACAGCAATTTACCTTGGCGGCGAAGCAGGCTTTCTTGTGGGAGCCTTGTCTGCATTGCTGTCAAATTTCTATTTTGGTCAAGGTCCCTGGACGCCATTTCAGATGCTTGCCTGGGGAATGACAGGTTTAATCGCAGGTTTTCTTGCCAACCCTATAAAACGACATAAATGGCTGCTTTTAGTGTATGGCGTGCTGGCAGGTATTGTGTATTCCCTTGTTATGGATATATGGACAGTGCTCTGGTATGATGGAAGCTTTCATACCGAGTTGTATCTTACCGCAGTAATTACCGCCTTGCCGCATACTGTAATGTATTCTGTTTCCAATTTTATCTTCCTGTGGTTTATGGCAAAACCCTTCGGTGAGAAGCTGGAGCGCATAAAAAT
>JAZSHA010000142.1:0-7967 GCA_045533025.1 Oscillospiraceae bacterium | reverse complement strand
AGAAGATTGGTGATATTCACCTTTGACAGCGTTACCTCAGTGTTGTCACTTTCGAGAAGAGACAGTTCAAAAAATTCGTCAGCCATATGCTTCATTGCTTCGGATTTTTCGCTGCATATGCGAAGATACTCCATTCCCCTTTCGGAAAGCTTTTCCTCATTCTCAAGCATTTGCAGGTTCCCCTTAATAACAGTTAGAGGCGTACGCAAATCGTGTGCAATATCGGAAACGGATTGTCTGAGGTTTCTTTCGGCACGTTCAGATTGCAGCTTCATCTGCTTCTGATAGTCGAGGTTTTTGTTCATTTCTGTGGCAAGTGCAGAAAAATCTTTGTCGATAAGAGAAACTGTCAACTGGCGATTGTATTGCTTGTCACGGGTTAAGGCAAGTTCCTTTTTCAGTTTACGCATTTCACTTTTCAGCGACAAAAGCTGTACCGCAAGGGCAATCAAGGCTATTGCAAGAACTACACTGATTATTATTGCGATAACCATATTACTCCCCTTTCAGCCGATAACCAATACCCCACACGGTTTCGATATAATCGTTTCCCGTTGCCTTTTTCAGCTTACTGCGGAGATTGCTGACATGAACATTAATGGTATTGTCCTCATAATAATAGGTATCGTTCCACACGGACTCATAGAGGTTTGCTTTAGTGTAAACCTTTTGGGGGTACTCCATAAAAAGCTTCAAGAGCATAAGCTCCTTTGCGGTAAGGGCGATGGGTTTGCCCTGATATGTAACGGAATTTTCATCAGTGTTAAAGCACAAATCACCGCAGGAAATTGTTCCGCCTACTGAGGAAGTGCCTACTCCGCTTCTTCGGAGTACAACTTCAATTCTCACCTGCACCTCGTTCAAATCAAATGGCTTCAAAATGTAATCGTCAGCACCGAGGCGAAGGACTTCAAGGCGTGTTTCCATCATTGATTTTGCAGACAGCACGATTACGGGTATCTGTGAATACTCACGGAATTCTTTTATGAGATGCTCGCCGCTTTTGAATGGGAGCATCAGGTCCATAAGCACAAGGTCAAAGTCCTGTTTACGAAGAAGCAGGGACGCTTTGCCGCCGTCCTCGGCGGAGTCGGTTTCGTATCCATTCTTTTGCAGGAAATCTGCAAGAAGCTTGTTTATTTCGTGGTCGTCCTCGACAATAAGTATTCTGCTCACGGCTGCCCCTCCTTCGACTGTGCTTTTAAAATTATAGCATGGCTGTAGGTTTATGTCAAATAGGAGTATGGTGTTTATTGACAAATTACAGGATATATTCTAAAATATTCAATATGGATATACAAAGGACACATCGACGTGTTAAGATACATACATCAGAAGAAAATGGGGTGTAAAGATGTCATATCGTATTCTTCTTGTTGAGGACGACAAGCAAATAAGAGAGGTTATTGAAGATTACTTTTCCGACAAAAGCGGCGACGAAATTACTCTTATCACGGCAGCTGACGGTGAGGAGGGTATGGAGCGTATCCGCTTTGAGGAATTTGACCTTGTAATGCTGGATATTATGCTTCCTCACGTTGACGGGTTTACGCTTTGCAGGGAAATCCGCAGGAAAAGTATTGTTCCTGTGCTGTTCCTCACGGCAAAGGCTACGGAGGCTGACCTGCTTCACGGCTACGAGCTTGGCTGTGACGATTATATGATAAAGCCGTTCTCTCCTGCTGAACTGTACGCTAAAGTTAACGCGTTGCTGAAGCGTGCAAAGGGAATGGTTATCAGCAAGGAAATCGTCTGCGGAAGAATAAGCATTAACCTTGTGACATTTGAGGCGGCTGTTGATGGAAATGCAGTTGAGCTTGCACCTAAGGAATTTGCACTTCTGAAATATTTGATAGAGCATAAGAATTGTGTTGCAGACCGTGACACGCTGCTTGACCGTGTGTGGGGTTACGATTTTTTCGGCAGCGACAGGGTTGTTGATAATCACATCAAGAAGCTTCGCAAGGCTCTCGGTGAGGCAGGCGGTCAGATTAAGACCGTTATCTCAAAGGGCTACAAGCTGACGGAGTAATGCTCGGGAAGGGTTAGTATGAAAAAAATAAAATTCACAAGTTTTCTTATCAGACGTATGGTGCCAATAATGACGGTGGTTATTGTTATTTGCGCACTATCTTCGGCATTTTGCAGTTATGCTGTAGATAAGCGCATTCAAAGTGATGTTGATGGTATTTATTATAATTTCACCTTGCAACTGCCTGACCTCAGCGATTATTGCCAGGACGACATAACAGCGCTTGATTTATGGACAACTACATTCACGGAAACAGGTTTCCAAGAATGTACAGAAGCAGAGAATTTTCATCTTATTTTTGCAGTTTCAGATGCAACAAGCAATGAAATTGTTTCCGTTGGTATTCCTGAAAACTCCGAACACGATTCAGAAATAAATTATTTATTGACAGTTCTGAAAGATGATATGCTTTCATTTGGTTTTTCAAAGGAAAGCATTGATGCTCATTTTAAAAATGTTGTTCCAACATATGACACAGACAAAAGAGTCCTTGGCAGCACATATTACTTCTCATTAAACGAGGGAACATACCTGTTCGACTGCATTTATTCCTATGATTTCTCCAAAACAAGCGGCTATGCTGTAGTGATTATCTGGACTGTCGGTTTGTTTGTCGGTATTGCACTTTCAATAATTCTTTCTGTAATTGCCTACAACAAATACTGTGCACAATACGAAATTGACGAATACCGCCGCAATATGACCTCGGCGCTTGCTCACGATTTAAAGACTCCCCTTACTGCGATTATGGGCTACTCGGAAAATCTGAAAAGCAACGTTCACTCGGAGAAACGTGATTACTACGCTGATGCTGTAATTGAGAATGTACGGTATATGAATGAGATTATTACGGGAACGCTTGAACTTGCAAAAATTGAGGAGCAGAACACCAAGCTGAACAAGACCGACATTGATATGGTTGCTCTTGCAAATGAACTTCTTGCAAAATACAAGGCTGATTTTGAGGACAGGGGCATTGTGGTATCCGTAAACGGAAAGTGCACCGTCAAGGCTGACCGTGAGCTTATTTCGAGGGCGGTTGAAAATCTGATTTCCAATGCTGTAAAGTACACTTCTGACAAAGGAAAGGTTGAAATTGCCGCAAACGAAAAGCAGTTTATCATCTGCAACAGCTGTGATGAAAAGCTTACAGGCAAGACGGAGGATTTCTGCAAGGCTTTCGGCAAGGCAGATACAAGCCGAAGCGACCGCAAGGGCAGCGGAATGGGACTTTCAATTGTGAAGAATATTGCATTGCTTCACAAGTTCAGGCTTGAAGCTGCTGCTTTGGGAGGAAAATTTACTGCAAAAATTATTTTCAAATAAAAATACAAAGCCGCCTCGGTGCTGTACCGAAGCGGCATTTTTTTTACACAAGCTCACTCATTGCGAGATTTTTCAGCTTTCTGATAAGTGTACCCGCTCTGCCGATGCCTACCTGCTGTAAGCCGACAAGCAAAGTTATACCATACTTCGGCTCGTTGGAGAAAAACGTACCAAGCCAGCCGTCCCAGCCATACTCGCCCTTTGCTGAGAATACTGAGGTCTGTGTTTCGTCGGTACATATACGCATAAGGTTGCCGTAGGAATAGCCACTAAGCCAGTCCCAGCCTGAGTGCAAATCTTTTTTCAATTCGGGTGCAAAGCAGGTTGTTGTCAACTGCTTTACAGCGGCTTCTGGAAGAATTCGCACTCCATTGTATGTACCGCCGTTGATGAGCATTGCGGCAAAGTGAGAGTAATCGTCCAGTGTTGAGCAAAGACCTGCTCCGCCTGACTCGAATGCGGCAGGAACATCTCTCATATAGCGGAGACTGAGATGATTTGTTATGCACTCCTCAAGTCCTTTTTTGCCGTAGTTATAGACCTTGGCAAGGCGGTGCTGTTTATCCTTTGGAACATAAAAGTCTGTATCAAACATTTCAAGCGGTTCAAAAAACTCTTTACGCAGGAATTCGCCGAAGGTTACTCCGCTTACTCTTTCAACCAATGCGCCCAGTACGTCTGCTGAAATACCGTAAAGGAACTGGGAGCCAGGCTCAAAGCACAAATCCAGCTTTGAAGCCATTTGTGCAAACTCAGCAGTTGTTGCAGGGGTGTCGGTATAAATGCGCTGTTCCATTTTCCAGAACATTTCGCCTGACTGCTTGCCTCCAACAAATCTATCATCAGGATATGCAAGTCCCGAGGTCATATTCATCAGGTCACGGACGGTAATTCTGCGTGTTACAGGTTTGCGATTGCCGTCGATATTGACATACTGCTCCGAAAATTCGGGGAGATAGTCAGCAATATCCGCTGACAAATCAACCTTTCCCCTTGAGGCAAGAAGCATTACAGCGGCGGCTGTTACAGGCTTTGTCTGGGAATAGAGTCTGAAAATCGTGTCACGCTGAATTGGCAGGCTGTTTTCAATATCACGCATACCGTATTCGCAGTAGCATTTTTCATATCCGTCCTTTATTACAAGCATATTCACGCCTGCTGTATCGCCGTTGTCAACGGCTTCCCTGATTATATCGTAAGCCTTGTTGTAAAGTTCAAAATCGTCATTGATTTCAGAAATTATATCCATAGTCATAAGCCTCCTTAAGGAATTTTTCCGTGTTAGCATCACGCTTTCCATCATTGCCATATCCGCGTGTCATTTCATCGAACACCACGAATTCCGTTTCCTTTGCACGGTCACTTATTCTGTCCCCAAGCATAACCGTCTTCATTGCTTCGACCTGCTCGATACGGTGCCTATCCTTCAGACAGCCGCCCATTGTTACAAAGAAAATAGCCTTATCAAGTGTTTTCATAGTGCGGTTATCGCCATATGCATAGCCGTAAGTCCAAACACGCTGAAACCAGCCTGCAAGCAAAGCTGGAGCGTCCGTCCAGAAATCGGGATAGATAAAGGCTATTGCGTCGGAGCTGTTAATTTTGTTCTGCTCTGCAATGACGTCCTCGGGGATTGGTGCGGAGAGGTCATAAAATGCTTCACGGAGGTATTCTGTTTCCGAAAAAACAGGGTTGAAATTCATCCTGTATAAATTAGAAACTATATATTCGTGTCCTGCATCGGCAAGTCCTTTCAGAAATGCCTCCTTAACCTGATAGGTAAAGCTGTTATGGCTGGGGTGGCAATATACTACAAAAACTTTCATCTTTATTCCTCCCGCTGTCTTAACATTTTACGGATTTCTTCCTCGCTGCAACGGAAATCACCGTCGCCTATACGGTGATATGTGCCCTTGAAAATGTCATTGCCGATATAGACAGGCTTATCCTTTCTTTCGGCAGGCGGCACATTTACAACAATAATATGATTTCCGTCAAGGTCTTCGATTGTGATGTCCTCTTCGGTAAGGATATTCACGCTGACGATATCGGGGTTGTTAAAATCCTCCCACAGGTCACTCACCATTGCTTTTGGTGCGGGAAGATTTACAGCGTGGAGGGTGCGGTCAGGGTCTTCACGGACACCGAGTAAAATTACTCCGCCGCAGGAATTCGCAAAGGCAGAATAGGTTTCCCACAGGCTTTCGGGAATGCCGCCGAGAGCTTTTTTTGCTTCTATAAACTCGCTTTCTCGATACTGGTTAAGGTTGGAAAGGTTAATCATTATGTACACCTCTTTTCAGCATTTTATAACGTATTATAGTGAATTAAAATACCCTGTCACATACATTATAAATATACACACCGCAATACCTGCAACAGCATTTGCGGAAACACCGAAGCCTTCTTCTTCATCAAATTCGGAAAACACTTTCGTCCCTCTGCTGTTTTTAGGGTAAAGCTCCAGCGTATCGGGCAGAGGACATGTGGACATTGCAGCATATTCCTTTTCTTTGCCGTTTACATAATAACGATATCGTCCTGAATATTCATACCTTGATTTTGAGTCACGGTTGTGATACCTGCTTTTGATAGCGGCATTAATAACCGTTTTATTATCAATAGCTTGCTGTTTCAATTTTTTAAGCTTCTTTTTTGACCTGCCAAGTAATATATTCAAAATTATAAAAACGGCAATTCCTGACAAAACAGCAAAAACTACTCTCGGGTCTTCATCAAGCCAGCCCTCTTTAAATGTTTCAATCAAATTATCCAAAATAACCCCTTCTTCTACATAAATATCTCAAATCAGCATTATTCCAACGGTTCGGGATTTTTGCAGGGGATTTCCGCTCTTTCGCTGTTTCCGCAAGCCCAGAATACAGCGTTTTCGATTACTCTCTGCACGTTTTTATCGTGGTAGATGGGGTACTCCTCGTGCCCAGGTTGAAAATAGAAAATCCTGCCCTTGCCACGGCGGAAGGTTACTCCGCTGCGGAACACCTCTCCCCCTGCAAACCAGCCCATAAACACGATTTCGTCAGGCTCTGGAATATCAAACGGCTCGCCGTACATCTCCTCTTTTTCAAGGACAAACTGTTCGGGTAAGCCTTTTGCAATAGGGTGCGACGGATTTATACACCACACACGCTCGCGGTCGCCGTGACGCCATTTCAGATTGAGGGTTGTTCCCATAAGAAGCTTCATAGTCTTGCTGTGATGTGCGGAATGGAGCGCTATAAGTCCCATTCCTGCAAGGACGTGCTTCTGAACAAGCTGTGCGGTTTCGTCGCTCACTTTATCGTGAGCCATATGTCCCCACCATATAAGGACGTCAGTTTCGTTCAATATTTCCTCGGAAATACCGTGGTTTTCCATATTAAGAGTTGCTGTTTTCACTGTAATTTCGGGGTTGGCTTCAAGAAAATCCTTTATGCAGCCGTGGATACCATTAGGGTAAATTGCGGCAACCTCGGACTGATTTACTTCGTGGAGATATTCGTTCCACACAGTTACTCTTATCATTTCTCCAGCACCTTTCTGATATTTTCTGCGGATTGTTTCATGTATTCAGCCTGATTTACAGCCCCGAAATGCTCGATTGCAAATCTGCCGCTGTAGCCGTCTGCAACAAGCTTTTCAATAAGCTTGTCAATTCCTATTACGCCCTCACAGACGATTGACGGATACATTATTGCACCTGACAAATCAGCCTTACCATTTGTGTTATTAGGGTCAGAATTTGCTGTGTTATAGCTTCTGTCCTTGAGATGGACGTGTACAACATATTTTTTCAGTGCTTCATAGGCTTCGTCGGCGCTTTCAAGGCAGTAACGAAAGTTGCCCGTATCGAAGGTGTAACGCAAACCATCGACATTCTGCATAAAATAAAGCAGACCTTCGGTTGTACAGCATGGCGATTTCACGTCATCAAAGTCCTCAAGGGTTACAGTTACGCCGTATTCCTTTGCTGCAAGACACATTTCGTTAAGACGTTCAGCAACAATTTTCCTGCATTCACTCATCTGCTCGTTATCACCAATAAAACCGGGCACGCAAAGCACCTTGTCCGTGCCGAAATATGCTGCGGTTTCAAGCATTTTACGGTACTTTGTTTCGCAGGTATTCTTATCCTCGTGGGGAAAATCGAAGAAATTGTAAATGGAGGACACCTTTACTCCATAGCTGTCGAAAAGGTATTTCACCCGCTCTTTTTCCTCAAGTCTCCACAAATCGCACTCCAGACCGTCAATACCGCATTTTACTGCGTATTCCAGCATTTCAGTGACAGTTGAGCTGCTTTGCTCAGCGGCTTCAAATATATGCTCATAGAACACGGAAAGCTTGTTATTCATATAAAGTTTCTCCCAAAATTCATTTTATATCATTATAACAGCTATTCTGCCGTATTTCAATATCCTGCTGTAAAAGCAATGGTAAAAAAAGTGTAAAAAGCCTTGACTTTAATTCTGTTTAGGGTATAATTCTATTATAACAATAATTGCTTAACAGAGGTTTTCTATGAATATTATTATTGTCGGTTGCGGAAAGGTCGGTCAGACCCTTGCTCAGCAGCTTAATGAAGAGAACAACAACATTACTGTTATTG
>JAZSHA010000179.1:0-17177 GCA_045533025.1 Oscillospiraceae bacterium | reverse complement strand
AGCAAGACTATGGGCGACCTGCTTGGACCTTGTATGTTTGCGGTTTTAATGGGTACAGCAAGACTTCTCTACGGGATTTTTGGCAGCAGAATAAAGCTTATTCCCGTAATAGCTGCAAGTTCAGTGCTGTGCATAATCAGCTATGGAGTAATGGTTTTTTCGCCGTTTCCCATACTGTCACTTGCAGGCTGCGGTCTGTGCGGACTTTCGGTGGGAATAATGTGGCCGGGAGTTTTCAGTCTTGCTGCTGAAAAATACAAAACAGGCGGAACAAAAATGTTTGCAATCCTCGCTCTCGCAGGGGATATAGGCTGTTCCGCAGGACCGGGACTCGTAGGTGTTTTTGTTAATATGGCAGAAAAGGGAACAACCATGCTTCCTGCCGCAGACGCCGCATCTTCGGGACTTAAAACAGGTCTGCTCTTTGCGGCAGTATTTCCGCTGATAATGATTGTGGGAATGAAGCTTCTTTCAGGTGTAAAATCGGATAAATAAAACTAAGGGTACTGAAGTTTAGTTTCAGTACCCTTAGTTATTCGGTAATAGTGATTTTAATTGTTCTGAGTATAGCACCGTTATCTTTTCGTGCAATGATAACCTCTGCATCACCATTTGCTGCTGAAGACAGAGAAAAGCTTCCGCTGAATGAACCGCTGTTGCGTATGTTTTCGCAATCGGCGGTAATTTCAGTACCTTCACTGTCACGGAAGGTAAGTGTAAGCGTTATGGGCTCGGAAATTGTTTCCGTACCTGCCGTGCAGGAAACAAGAAGCGTATCGGTTTTTCTGAAAACGGTTGTGTAGTAACTGCCTGTAGAGGTAAATCCGTCTGCATACCAGTCTTCGTGGTCGTCGGGGTGTTTTGAAGCGGCAATTTTTTTCTGTGAAGCACTGTCTGAGTAGGTGCTCAGCAAAGCAAAAATTGAGCGTGCTGAAGCAGGGTCGGAGTCGAGAAGTGACTTGCCAAGATTGTAGCGCGCTCTGTAAAGCTCACCCATAGCAGATTTATACGTGCCGCAGTTTTTGAACATCGCAATCGCTGATGTATATTTACCGTTTTCGATACATTCAAGTCCGTAGTTATAGCTTGTTTCAATAAACATATCGTGTGAATTACTGAAGTCACCCAAAAAATAGAAGCCTCTTACAATTTCCTCGGAAGCACCGTTTTTGGTGTACTCAGTCATATAGAAGCTGTAGGTGCATTCCTTTGCAAGCTTTGCGGAGTCGCTGTAGCTGCCAAGCTTGTAGAAGTTGTCAGCAGCAGTTTTGTAATCGCCTGATTTTTTCGCCGCCAGCGCACCTTGATAGCGATACTCCGTAATAACGTCCTCACCGCAGTAATTTTCAGCAATTTCTGCCGCTTCAAAATATTTACCGTCAGCGGCAAGAGCTTCAATTTTTTGCAGTGCAGTCTGCTCTGCAAGGTCGGTTTTTCCTGCTGCCGCATACACAGACATAGCAGCGTCGTATTCCCCAACAGCAATGTAATTTTCAGCAATTTTCAGCATACATTCCACAGCCCTTGCATCCGAGTCGGAGTAGCCGTCAAGTGCAGTAAATGCGTCAGCGGCTTCGGGATATTTTCTGTTGTTGAAAAGCTGTTCAGCCTCGCTGTAATCACATTTCAAAATGTAATCATTGCTTTCCTTATAGCCTTCAAGTGCAGAAAAAGCAGTTTTTGCGCTTTGATAATCTCCGCTTTCGTAGAGCTTCTGAGCATTGCTGTAGTTCACAGCAGGAACAACGAATTTTGGAACAGCATAAGCCGCAATACCTATAACTGCAACACACAGCGCCGCCGCTGATATTTTCAGCCACGGAAACCTTTTCTTTTCCTGTGCTTCAACATCAGAGGTGAAGGCGGGAGCTTGCTCTTTTACGACGAACAAACCGTTTTCCTCTTGAAATTTTTCTGCAAATTCCGAGCTTTCAGCTTCCGTTTCTGTGACAATTTCGTTGTCTTCATCGGTGACGGCTTTTTCATCGGAAGCAGTTTCTTCCTCTGAAAAAATCTCAGCAATTTCTTCCTCAAAAGCGACCTGTTCAATATCCGTCTCCAACACCTCTGCTTCCTTGTCAGCCTGCTGTTCATTTTCAGTAACCGCTGTGCCGCAGAACGAACAGAATTTTGCGCTGGCACGAAGCTCTTTTCCGCATTCAGAACAATACACCCGTTTCACCTCCGTTTCCAATAGCATAAATTATATTAAGTTTACCCCAATATCCGTCAAAAGTCAAGATAATTCTTAGCTGTGCTTATATCCAATTGTGAAAAAACATTGACAAATCTTGCAGTATGGGTTATAATTATTTATAATGCGTTCAGAATACGCTTTTGCGTAAGGGGCATTCCTGAATACGTTAAATTTTGTTATTAAAATATAAAGGTGGAATTACAAATGGGTATTTTTGACGGACTTTTCGGCAGCTACAGTAAAAGAGAGCTTGCCAAAATCGAACCGATAAAAAATAAGGTTCTCGGCCTTGAAGATGAATATGCCGCAATGTCTGAGGAAACTCTCAAGTCTCAGACCGACGTTCTCAAGGGACGTCTTGCAAACGGCGAAACTCTTGAAGATATTCTCCCCGAAGCGCTTGCTACAGTACGTGAAGCTGCTTGGCGTGTTCTCGGAAAGAAGCCTTTCCCCGTACAGATTATCGGTGCTATTGTTCTTAATCAGGGACGTATCGCTGAAATGAAAACAGGTGAAGGTAAAACACTTGTTGCTTGTTGTGCATCTTATCTCTGCGCACTTGAAGGCAAGGGTGTTCACGTTGTAACAGTAAATGACTACCTCGCTAAGTTCCAGTCCGAGGAAATGGGTAAGGTTTATCGCTACCTTGGTCTTACAATCGGCTGCATTACTCACGAACTTAATAGTGAACAGCGTCGTGAAGCATATAATTGTGATATCACTTATGCTACAAATAACGAACTTGGCTTCGACTATCTCCGTGATAATATGGTTATCTATATGAAGGATAAGGTTCAGCGTGAGCATAACTTCGCTATTGTCGACGAAGTTGACTCAATCCTCATCGACGAAGCAAGAACTCCGCTTATTATTTCAGGACGCGGTGACAAGTCCACTGAGCTTTATACACAGGTTGACAAGTTCGCAAGAAGCCTTACACCTTACATTGTTGTTGAAATGGACAACAAGGTTGACCAGGAAGAGGCTACAGAAAACTGCGACTATATTATCGACGAAAAGGCTAAGACAGCCACAATTACACGCCGCGGTGTAAAGAAGGCTGAAAAGCACTTTAACGTTGCTAACCTTTATGACGCTGACAATTCCACACTTCTTCACCATATCAATCAGGCTCTCAAGGCTCATGGTGTAATGAAGGTTGATACTGATTATATCGTCAAGGACGGCGAAGTTATCATCGTTGACGAGTTTACAGGCCGTCTTATGGTTGGCCGTCGTTTCAATGACGGTCTCCATCAGGCTATCGAAGCTAAGGAGGGCGTAAAGGTTGCACACGAGTCCAAGACTCTCGCAAGCATTACCTTCCAGAACTACTTCCGTCTCTATAAAAAGCTTTCAGGTATGACAGGTACAGCTATGACTGAGGAAGAGGAATTTAAGGAAATCTACAAGCTCGATGTTATCGAAATTCCTCCTAACCGTCCTACTGTTCGTATCGACCACCCTGATGTTGTGTTCAAGACAGAACACGGTAAGTTCCTTGCTGCAATCCGTCAGATTGAGGAGTGCCACGAAAAGGGACAGCCTGTTCTCGTAGGTACTGTTTCCGTTGAAAAGTCCGAAACACTTTCCAAGATGCTTTCCAAGAAGGGCATCAAGCATAACGTCCTCAACGCCAAGCAGCACGAAAGAGAAGCTGAAATTGTTGCTCAGGCAGGTAAGTACGGTGCTGTAACAATCGCTACAAATATGGCTGGTCGTGGTACTGACATTATCCTCGGCGGTAACGCTGAGTTTATGGCTAAGGCTGAAATGAAGAAGAACGGTATGAATGACTGGCTCATCAACGAAGCAATCAGCTACGCTGAAACAAATAATCAGGAAATTCTTGATGCAAGAAAGATTTACCGCAACCTTTACGATAAGTACAGCGATGAAATCAAGGAAAAGGCTGAAAAGGTAAAGGCAGCAGGCGGTCTGTTCATTCTCGGTACAGAGCGCCACGAGTCACGCCGTATCGATAACCAGCTCCGCGGCCGTGCAGGCCGTCAGGGTGACGTGGGCGAAAGCCGTTTCTTCCTCTCGCTTGAAGATGACCTTATGCGTCTTTTCGGCGGCGACAGAATTACAGGTATGATGGAAACCCTCAAGGTTGAGGAAGATATGCCTATCGAGGCAAAGCTGCTTACAAAGGTTATCGAGTCCTCACAGAAGAAGGTTGAAGGCAGAAACTTTGCAATTCGTAAGAATGTCCTTAACTATGATGACGTTATGTCTGCTCAGCGTCAGATTATCTATGACCAGAGAGCTAAGGTTCTCAATGGTGAGGATATTCACGATTATATCCTTAATATGATTAACGGTATGATTAACGATACTGTTAACCAGTACCTTATGGACGATAATATCAAGGATGACTGGAACCTTGCAGGTCTCCGTGACAGATTTATGGGTCTGTTCACTGTAAACGAGGACTTCCGTTATACAAGCGCAGAGCTTGAAGATGTGTCTAAGCAGGAAATTATCGATAAGCTTACCGAAAGAGCAATGACCTTCTACAGACAGAAGGAAGAAAAGGTTGGCGACGAGGTTCTCCGTGAGCTTGAACGTGTAATTCTTCTTAAGGTTGTTGATATCAAGTGGATGGCTCATATCGACGATATGGAAGAGCTTAAGAGAGGTATTTCTCTCCGCTCCTACGGTCAGAAGAACCCTGTTGTTGAATACCGTTTTGAAGGCTTTGAAATGTTTGACGCTATGGTTGAATCTATCCGTGAGGAAACAATCCGTCTCTTGTTTACAATTCAGGTTAATCCTAATACAGAGGCTCCAAAGCGTGAGCAGGTTATGCAGCCTGCCGAAGCAGGAAGCGACGGACCTTCCGAACCACGTAAGGTTAAGGATAAGGTCGGAAGAAATGACCCATGCCCATGCGGTAGCGGCAAGAAGTACAAAAAGTGCTGCGGAATGGATTTGAAGTAATAATATAATTTGAAAGGCAGGAAATTGCAATGGCAGAAATCAAAGCTTTTAAAGGAATGCGCTATACAGCTGAGGGTGGCGAGCTCAATACTTTGGTTTGCCCTCCTTATGATATTATCTCCGACGCTCAGAGAGAGCAGTATGTAAAGGAAAACCCTTACAATATTATCCGTCTCGAACTGCCTAAGGGCGGCGATGAGCGTTACGCTGAAGCAGGCGAAACTCTCCAGAGCTGGCTCAATAAGCAAATTCTTGCCTGTGACGGTGAGGACAGCATCTACGTTTACGAGATGAAGTTCACCGCAAACGGCGAAAACAACAGCCTCAAGGGCTTTGTTTCCCTCGTTAAGCTTGTTGAATTCTCCGAGGGTATCGTTCTCCCTCACGAGGAAACTCTCTCCAAGGCTAAGCAGGATAGATTTAATCTTATGAGCGAAACCTATTGCAATTTCAGCCAGATTTACTCCCTTTATATGGACGAGGATGGCTCCACATACAGCCTTATCGACGGTTGCTCACAGGGTGCTCCTGATATGGAGGTTAAAGACCCTGACGGAACAATTCACAGAATGTGGTGCGTTTCCGATAAGGACGTAATTGCTAAGGTTACGGCTGCATTTGCAGATAAGAAGCTCTATATTGCTGATGGTCACCATCGTTACGAAACAGCTCTCAACTTCCACAAGCACCTCTGCGCTGAGGGTAAGGCAACAGCAGGCGACCAGAGCGGTTATATCGCTATGATGCTTGTTAATATGGAAAATACAGGTCTTGTTGTTTTCCCAACACACAGAATTGTACGCGACCTGCCTGAGTTCAACGCTGATAAGATTATCGAGGATTGCAAGGCATATTTCGATATCGCACAGGCTCCCGGTGAGGAACGTATGCAGGCTGCTCTCAATGAAGCATATAAGAACGGCAAGAAGGCTTTCGCTATGTATGCAGGTGCAGGTAAGTGCTACGTTATGACTCTCAAGGACGAGGGCGCTGTAAAGAAGCTTCTCCCTGATATGTCTGATGCTTACTGCGGACTCGACGTTTCTGTGCTCCATAGCCTTGTACTCGAAAGAATTTTCGGTATCGACAAGGAAAATATGGCAAATCAGAAGAACCTGACTTATACACGTTCCCGTCAGGAAGCTCTCGAAGCTGTTGATATCGATGGAGCAGACTGCTCCTTTATCCTCAACCCGACAAAGGTTGTGGAAATCCGTGATGTAGCTCTTGCATCTGAGAAGATGCCTCAGAAGTCCACATACTTCTATCCAAAGCTTATCACAGGTCTTGTTATGAACAAGTTTATGGACAGATAAAATAAGCTTTATTATGGACAGAATAAATGTTACAAATCTATAATAAACAGAGGTATTTTTATGCTGGTACAAGAATGTAAAAAAGAACTTACTGAGCGTATTCTTCCTTTTTGGAATAAGCTCAGAGATGATGAAAACGGCGGCTTCTATGGCTTTATGGATAACAACCTTGTTGTTGATAAAAAAGCTGATAAGGGCGTAATCCTCAATTCAAGAATTCTTTGGTTCTATGCTTCCTGCTACAGAACACTCAAAGAAGAATATATGCTTGATAATGCACGCCACGCTTATGAGTTCCTCAAAAAGTGTGTTGACCGTGAAAACGGCGGCGTTTACTGGATGATGACTTATGACGGCAAGCCTTCCGATACAATGAAGCATACATATAATCAGGCTTTTGCAATCTATGCTCTTTCTGCTTACTACCTTGCTTCAAAGGATAATTCTGCGCTGGAGCTTGCCTTTGAGCTGTTTAACACAGTTGAGGAAAAGTGTACAGACGAAATCGCTTATCTTGAAGCACAGTCAATCGACTGGAAGCTCGTTCCTAATGACGCACTATCCGAAAACGGACTTATGGCTGATAAGACGATGAACACTGTTCTTCACCTTATCGAAGCTTATACAGTTCTCCTTGAAGCTTGCGAGGACGATAGAAAGAACAAGGTTGAGGAAAGATTACGTTTCCTGCTTGATATCTCCGAAAAGAAGATTTTCAACAGTGATGATAACTGCCTCAGAGTTTTCTTCGACAGAAACCTCGAACAGATTGGTGATATCCATTCCTATGGTCACGATATCGAAGCAACATGGCTCTTTGACCGTGCCTGCGAAATTGTAGGCGATGAAGCGCTCAGCGCAAGATGGCGTGAAATCAATCTTCGTGTTTCCAGCAATATCCTTAACATCGCTTACGAAAATGGCGCTGTAAATAATGAACGTGAAAACGAAAAAATCGATAAAAAACGTGTTTGGTGGGTGCAGGCTGAAAGCGTTGTTGGTTTCACAAACGCATATCAGCAGAGCGGCGAAGAAAAGTTTGCCGACGCTGCAAAGACAGTTTTCAACTGGATTGTAACCAAGCAGGTTGACAGCCGTGATAATTCCGAATGGTGGGGCGAGGTAACCTTTGACGGTGAGCCGATGCCTAAGGTGCAGATGGTAAACCCGTGGAAGTGTCCGTACCACAATGGAAGAATGTGTATTGAAATCATTAACAGGAACGTTCAGCTTTAATTGGTTTGCGAAAGGAATGTTGAGATGTCAGTTGTAAATGTTATGGAAAAAGTTGTCGAAGAAAGACTCGAAAAGCTTCTCGAGGATTTTGATTGCTGCAAGTGTGAAAAATGTATCGATGATATGATGGCAATGGCTTTGAATACTTTGAAGCCAAAGTATGTAAACTCAGTAAAGGGTGAGCTTTTCAGCAGAATTGACGCAACAAAGTATCAGAATACAATTGATATTGATGTAGCGGTTACAAAGGCTATAGAAACCGTTTCAGCATCTCCGCATATAAATTAATGTGTTCAGACAGCAGTCCTTATGGGCTGCTGTTTTTTACTGTGTTTTAACCGATAAATGGTTGCGCGAAATGAAAAAGTATGGTATAATTGTATTAATTATAGTTTATGTGAGGTGCGTGCCGTGCAAAAAAATCTTATTGAGAAGATAAAGGAATCGCTGGGGTCTGTTCTTCCTGTTGCAGCGATAGTTTTTCTGCTTATGGTGTCAATAGTCCCTGTAAGCGGCGAACTGTTTTTTATGTTTTTTGTGGGCACGGTTATGCTTGTTGTCGGTATTGGCTTGTTCACTCTCGGTGCTGATACTTCAATGATTATTATAGGTGAGGAAATCGGCGCAAAGCTTGTCCGATTGAAAAAAATATGGATAATTCTGCCCGTGTGCTTTGTAATCGGAGTGTTGGTAACGGTTGCCGAGCCTGATTTGAAGGTGCTTGCTGACCAGACTCCGATTGTTGATACGCAGGTGATGGTGTGGTCTGTAGGCATAGGTGTCGGACTTTTTCTGGCACTTGCTTTTCTGAGAATTTTTCTGCAAATCAGAATTAACGTGCTGTTTATAATTCTGTACGCAGTCGTGTTTATTTTTGCTTGTTCACCACTGATTTCTCCAAGCTTTATCCCGACAGCTTTTGACTCGGGCGGAGTAACAACAGGTCCGATTACCGTGCCGTTTATTATGGCGCTTGGTCTCGGTCTCTCCTCAATCCGTGGCGATAAAACCTCTGAGGAGGACAGCTTCGGTCTTGTTGCAATGTGTTCTATCGGACCAATCCTTACGGTATTGCTTTTGGGTGCAATGAACAGTACAGATACTCCCGAACAGACAATTGCCCCAATCGGAAGCTATGATACCGTTTCGGAAGTGTTCAGGCAGTTTATTCACGCTCTTCCGCACTATATGAAGGACGTGTTCTCAGCAATTATTCCGATTGTAGCATTTTTCCTGCTGTTCAATGCGGTTTCATTGAAGCTGGACAAAAAGACACTTATAAAAATTTTTGTTGGTCTTGCATTTACATATTTCGGTCTTGTGCTGTTCCTGACAGGCGCAAATGTAGGATTTATGCCAATCGGTCAGTATCTCGGCGAAAGTCTCGCAGGAAGCGGATATTCATGGATACTTGTGCCAATCGGTATGATAATCGGCTACTTTATCGTTTCAGCCGAGCCTGCCGTGCATGTTCTCAAACAGCAGGTTGAAACAATTACGGAAGGACGTATCTCCGCAAAAGCACTCGGTACGAGCCTTGCTATCGGTGTCGCTGCTTCTGTGGGAATTGCAATGATAAGAGTTATTACAGGTGTATCAATTCTTTGGTTCTTAATTCCAGGATATGCACTTGCACTTATCATAACCTGTTTTGTACCGCCGATTTTTACATCGGTAGCATTTGATGCGGGCGGAGTAGCTTCAGGTCCTCTTACAGCAACATTTCTCCTGCCTCTCGCAATGGGCGCAAGCTTTGCAGCGGGAGGAAATATCGCTGAAGACGCATTCGGCATAGTGGCAATGGTCGCTATGACTCCATTGCTTACAATTCAGCTTCTGGGACTCATCAGCAAGTTCAAGGCTGTACCTAAGGTGCAGGTTGCAGAGGGACAGGTGTTCCCGATTGCTTTGGATGCAAGCTGCGATACAGTAGTATTTCTTGACGGAAAGGAGAAACAAGCGTAATGAAAGCAATGATTTTGATAGCCGATTACAGCTGCGGACAGCTTGTGCATAATATTCTTATGCAGGAAAATGTGTCCTGCCGTTTCCTTACTCACGGTAATGGTTCAGCTGACTCAGAAATGCTTGAATATCTTGGACTTGGAGAAAATAAAAAGGTTACAGCTTTTTCATTTGTTGCAGATAATAAAGTTATGCACCTTTATGAAGTGTTCAATAATAAATTGTCCCTGACCGAAGCAGGAAGGGGAATAGCCTTTACAATACCCGTTTCTGGTGCATCGGGAACAGCCTTTGCACTGAACGGAACAAAACCTGAACTGGAGGGAAAAACAGAAATGTCCGAAGCAAAATATGAGCTTATCGTAACAATCGTAAACCGAGGCGGCTTTGAAGCCGTAAAGGAAGCTGCAAAGGCGGCGGGCGCAAGAGGAGGAACGCTTCTTCACGGTCTTGGTCTTGGCGGAGAGGAAGCTGCAAAGTTTCTGGGAATTTCCATTCAGCCCGAAAAGGATGTAGTGTTTATTGTAGTCAGTAAAGAAGACAGGGAACAGGTTATGCAGAATATTATGGAGACAGCAGGTATCCTTACCGAAAATCGTGGTATCTGTTTCTCACTCCCTGTTGACAGCGCACTTGGTCTTGCTGGTAAAACCGGCAGTATTGAAGATATGGTCAAGTAAAAAATAAGGGTATCGAGTTGAAAATTCGGTACCCTTTGACTGTATATCGTGTTTGTCAATGAGAATTTTGTAGTGTGTTTTACTTTGAATTATAAATTTTGCACTACTTGTATTACCCGATAGTGTACATTCTGATAAAAATGTATACGATTTCATTGTCAACTATTGATTTTCCTGAGAATGTCAAGTATAATATAACTTGAATTTCGTTATATATGAAAGGAGTATATCTGATGAAAAAAACAATAAGCAGACTTACATCACTGTTTTGTGCAGCAATGATGCTTTTTACAGGTTGTTCAAATGATACAGCCAATGAAACAGCTGATGTACAGACTACAGCAAGCGCAGCGGAAGAAGCTGTAACAGCTGCTGCGGAAACAGAGAGCAATAATATTACATCGCTTGAGGTTATCGGTCTTATGGGTAACGGAATTAACCTCGGTAACACTCTTGAAGCATACAACCATCAGGGCTATGTAGGCGGAGCTGACCCTACAAATTTTGAAACAAGCTGGGGTCAGCCTGTAACAACGCCTGAAATCGTTCAGGGTATGAAGGACGCAGGCTTTGACACACTTCGTATTCCTGTGGCTTGGACTAATGGTATGCTGTTTGAAAACGGCGATTACACTATCGACGAAAGACTTATGAACCGTGTTGAGGAGGTAGTAAACTACGCTCTTGACGCTGATATGTATGTTATTATCAATGACCACTGGGACGGCGGTTGGTGGGGTATGTTCGGCTCAGCTGATATGGAAGTCCGTGAAAAGGGTATGGAGCTTTACAAGTCAATGTGGAGCCAGATAAGCGAACGCTTCAAGGATTATTCCTATAAGTTGATTTTCGAGTCCGCAAACGAGGAACTTGGCGACCGTCTCAACGATAAGGAAATTACAGGCTCAAAGGGTATCCTCAATCAGGACGAATGCTACGAAAAGCTTTATGAAATCAACAGCGAATTCGTTAAGCTTGTTCGTTCAACAGGCGGCAAGAATGCTGACCGTTTCCTTCTTATTGCAGGCTACAATACCGATATCGGAATGACCTGCGATGACAGATACAAAATGCCTGAGGATACGGCAAAGGATAAGCTTCTTCTTTCCGTTCACTATTATACACCTTGGGACTACTGTGGTTCTGACGCTATAAATCATTGGGGCTCTCCTGACGATTACAAGGAACAGAATGAGCTTATGGAAAGACTCAGCAAGTTTAACGAGCAGGGCTATGGCGTTGTAATCGGTGAATATGCCGTACTTACAGATGGTGCTCCAAAGCCTGACACAGACAAGTTCTACAGCAATTTCCTTGATAACTGCGACTACTATGATTTCTGTCCTGTACTTTGGGACTGCAACTCACTTTATAAGCGCCTTACACAGAAAATGGCTGATGAAACACTTGCAGGAATTTTCAGTGAACGCCGTTACGAAAATGAAAAAGATAAGACAACGGAAGAAATCAAGTCCGCTGCAAAGGAACGCATTGATGCAGCATATCAGAAGGCTAACGATGATATTATGGCAGGAATTGATGTGCTCCCAAGCGACGATAAGGCTGCCGCATGGATTATGTTCCAGAGCGCAGACTGGACTGTTGCTTACAGCGTAGGCGACAACTATGACCCGACAAATATGACAATGGGCATAAAGGCTACAAATGTCGAAGTAACAGGTGAGGGTACATATACCGTAAGTCTTGATTTTACAGAGCTTGGCGGCGTATATGGAACAGCCTTTTCCGCTCTTGGTATCTATAACGGCGAAAGACTTTTCCCTGATTACACTATCAGCATTGACAGCATACTTATCAACGGTGCACCATATACCCTTGCTGCTAAGGAATATACATCTTCCGATGACGGCAACTGTACAAGAGTAAATCTGTATAACCAGTGGGTTCCCGAAGTTCCTGAGGAGGCAAGAACAGCCGACGGAGATACAACAGGCTGCTCTGCACAGATTATGCCCCTTGACAGCGGTGATAAGATTGAAACACTGACTGTTACATTTACATATAATGCTCCGTAAAATAAAAATGCAAACAAAACCGCCGCAGAGTGAAAACTGCGGCGGTTGAATTTTGTATTGAATTATAATATGCAGACAAAATATACAGCGTAACTGATAAGCATAAGTACGCCTGCCCATCTTTTGAGTGTCTTTGTTTTGAGGCAGCATACAAGAAGCATTACAGCAGCAATTGTTGCAACAATTGTATCAAAAATAAAGTTGCTTACAAACGGTACAGGGATAATTACCGAAGAAATTCCGACAACAAACAGAATGTTGAAAATGTTGCTGCCTACAATGTTGCCGATTGCGATATCTGCATTTCCCTTTCTTGCAGCGGAAACAGATGTGAAAAGCTCAGGAAGGGAAGTGCCGAGAGCAACAATTGTAAGACCGATAAAGCGTTCGCTTACGCCGAAGGCTTCTGCAATTTTAGTTGCCGCGTCAACAGTTACGTTACTGCCGAGAACAATAAGTGCAAGACCGATTATTGTAAAAATAATTGCCTTTGCAATGCCCATTTTCTTTTCTGACTCAGCGTCTTGTTCTTCCTTGTTGTTCTTTGCCATTCTGAAAAGATAGAACATATACAAAGCAAAAGCTGCAAGAAGAATGATACCATCAATAAGTCCGATTTTTTCATCAAGACCAAGCAGCAGAAGCAACAGTGTAATTGCTATCATAAATGGAATTTCATATTTTATTGTGGATTTAGCAACAGCAAGAGCTGTTATTACCGAAGAAACGCCGAGAATGATAAAAATATTCAGAATGTTGCTTCCGACAATGTTTCCTATAGTAATGTCTGCGTTTCCGTTGATGGCAGCAGAAATACTTACTGCGGCTTCAGGAGCGCTTGTTCCCATCGCAACAATCGTCAGACCAATTACAAGCTGTGGAATACCGAATTTAGTAGCGATGCCCGAAGCTCCGTCTACAAACCAGTCAGCGCCCTTAATGAGCATTACAAAGCCTGCCGCAAGAAGCAGAAATTGAATTAACAAATCCATTTATTAAATCTCCTTATAAAAAATATACAACATAATTATACATCATTCGCGGTAAAGTTTCAGTAAAGAAAATCCGTGCCCCGATTTGTACAGGACACGGTTTTACTGTTATTCGTTTTCATCGCACATTCTGTAGCCTACGCCAAGCTCGTTGATAATGTATTTGTTTTCACCAGGCTTTGCGCCAAGCTTCTTGCGTATGTTTGCCATATTTACCTGAAGTTTTTTTGTGCTTCCAGGGTCGGAGCCACCCCATATTGCACGGATTATACTTGCATAGGTCAAAACCTTACCTGAGTGTGCCGAAAGATATGCAACAATATTATATTCTGTCTGTGTCAGCTTAATATCGTTGCCGCCAACAGTGACCATACGTTTGTCATAATCAATAACAAGGTCATGCAGAGTATATTTGCCTCCCGAAAGCACACCGCTTTCTGCGCTGTAGCGGCTGTTTCTGAGCGCAGCCCTTACACGGGCAAGAAGCTCTTCTGTGCCAAATGGCTTTGTTATGTAATCATTTGCGCCCAAATCAAGTGCCGAAACCTTGTCGCTTTCCTGAGTTCTTGCCGAAAGAACAATTATCGGAACAGCAGAAAACTCACGGGTATACTTGATAAATTCAAGACCGTCCATATCAGGTAAGCCTAAATCAAGAATTACAAGGTCAGGCATATGCGAAGAATACATAAGCTTTCCCTCTTTACCACTTTTACCAATAATCACCTGATAATTGTTTGCCTCAAGAATTGTTTTAACAAAGCTGAGAATATTTGATTCGTCTTCAATTACGAGAATTTTGTATTTGTTGCTGCCCAAAATTATTCCTCCATTTCAAGCTCAAATCGGAATAAAGCTCCGCCGCTTTTGTTGTTTTCAGCGGAAATTGTTCCGCCGTGCGCATTAATAATAGACGCACACACAGATAAACCTATGCCCATATTGCTTCTTGAACCGTCTGTCGGCATATCCGACCTGTCAAGATATCCGCTGAAAAGATGTTCAAGCCGTTCCTTTTGAATTCCGCAGCCGTTATCAGCAATTTCAAAAACAGCAATATTGTTTCTTGTTTTTACATTCAGTGAAAGTTCTGTCATTCCCTTTGCGTGGAAAACTGCATTTTCAAGAAGATTGATTATTACCTGTTCAATAAGCAAAGCGTCCATAGGAATACTTATAAACTCTTCGGGAATTGTGACATTAACCTTCTGAGACGGATAATGCTTATGAAATTTCATTATAACAGCGTCAATGAGCTCTTCAAGCACGGTAGGCGTTTTGATAACCCTGACTTTTTCACTGTCAATCCTTGTTACCGAAAGAAGATTTTCAACCATTCTTGTCAGCCATTTTGAGTCCTCACGGATTTCAGACAGCAGCTTTACCTGCTGTTCCTTGCTGAGAATATCGTAATTTTCAATTATAGCTGATGTAGAGCCGCATATTGAGGTAAGGGGCGTACGCAAATCGTGGGAAATTCCCCTTAGCAGATTTGCACGCATTTTTTCCTTTTCGCTTTCTGCATAAGCTTTTTGCTGTTCCTTGATTTGTGTAGTGAGTGCACTTGTCATTATCGCAATTATCATCATTACGATTACCGAAAAAACACATTCGGGAGATATCAGGTCGAATGCGTAGTATGGAAACGTGAACGCATAGTTTACAGCAAAAACGCTTATTACCGATGAAGCAATTCCAACGGTATAACCATTTGTTTTTAGGGAAATAAGAAATATTCCGAGAACGAATATCATAGGGATAAGGGAGTCCGTTCCGAACACCTTTTTAATTACCATATTTATAGCAAATGCAG
This sequence comes from Oscillospiraceae bacterium, assembly GCA_045533025.1. Taxonomy (GTDB): domain Bacteria; phylum Bacillota; class Clostridia; order Oscillospirales; family Ruminococcaceae; genus RGIG8773. The sequence goes on along the minus strand of JAZSHA010000179.1, from coordinate 1,999 downwards.
CAACTAAAATTATTGCAGCAAGCATAACATCTTTGGCTCTGACCTTGAATTTATTCATATATATCAATCCTTATTACAAAAGAAAAATCAAGCTTTCAAACTTGAATTAATTATAATTCACAGCACAGCCGTTGTCAACTGCAATTATCAGCCGTTTCGATTCTTTGCCGCATCTTTGCCGATTAGCTGTTATAATGTAAGACGGGATGTTTATAAGACGCCATATTCCATAAAATGTATGTTTGATGAAAGGATTGTAATTATGGATATTTTTGACGTGTTGACATTAATCGGGGGACTTTGCCTTTTCTTGTTTGGTATGAATGTTATGGGACAGGCTCTTGAAAGACGTGCGGGGAACAGCTTACATAATCTACTCGGAAAGCTGACCACAAACAAAGCCGCAGGACTTTTTACAGGACTCGGCGTTACCGCAGTTATTCAAAGCTCATCGGCAACAACAGTCATGGTTGTAGGTTTTGTTAATTCTGGGCTTATGACTCTTAAACAGGCTATCAACGTAATTATGGGCGCAAATATCGGTACAACCGTTACCGCTTGGATATTAAGCCTTGGTGGAATTGAGGGCGACGCATTGTTTTTACAGCTCCTCAAGCCCATGTCCTTTACGCCAATTCTTGCGCTTATAGGTATTATCTTATATATGTTCTGCAAGAGTGACAAGAAGAAGGATACAGGTACAATTCTTCTTGGTTTTGCTGTACTTATGTTTGGTATGGACATTATGACAGATTCCGTTTCGGGACTTGCTGATGTACCTGTGTTTCAGCAACTCTTCATTATGTTCAAGAATCCTATCCTCGGCGTGCTTGCAGGTGCAATTCTGACTGCTATTATTCAGTCCAGCTCTGCTTCCGTAGGTATTCTTCAGGCTCTTGCCGCAACAGGCCAGGTTTCCTACGGTGCCGCAATTCCGATTATTATGGGTCAGAATATCGGTACCTGCATTACAGCGCTGCTTTCCTCATTCGGTACAAACAAAAATGCAAAAAGAGCCGCACTTGTTCACCTTAGCTTTAACGTAATCGGTACAGCAGTATGGCTTACGGTGTTTACAATAGTAAAATATCTTGTTCAGCCTGTTCTCTTTGATGAGTCAGCGTCGCTTGCAGGTATTGCCATTGCACATTCAGTATTCAATATTGCTTGTACGCTGCTGCTTCTTCCGATGTCATCGCTGCTTGAAAAGCTTGTGTACAAGCTTGTTCCCGAAACAAAACAGCCTGAGCAGGTTACAGAGCTTGACGAAAGACTTCTTGCAACACCGTCTGTTGCTCTTGAGCGTTGTCATACTCTTGCCGCAGATATGGGAAGATGCGCCGTAATTTCAATTGTGGACGCTGTAAAATGCCTTGACAGTTTTACAGCAGAATCGGTTAATGGTATAAAAGCATATGAGGAAAAGACTGACCATTATGAGGATATTATCGGCAGCTATATCGTAAAGCTCAGCTCTGCACAGCTTAGCGCCGCAGAAAGCAACGAGTCAGCAAAGCTGTTGAAAATCATAGGCGATTTTGAGAGAATTTCCGACCACGGTATGAATATTGTCCAATCTGCAGAGGAACTCACCGAAAAGAAAATGGTGCTTTCTGACGTGGCAAAAAAGGAGCTTGCATCACTTACCGAGGCTGTAACCGAAATTCTCAATCTTGCCTGCAATGCATTTACGAATAACGATTTGAATTCAGCAAGAAATGTTGAGCCGCTGGAAGAAATTATTGACAAAATCAAGGAGCAGCTTCGTACAAACCATATCAAGCGTCTCCAGCTTGGCGAATGCAGTATTGAGGGCGGTTTTGTCTGGTCTGACCTTCTGACAAATCTTGAGCGTGTTTCCGACCATTGCTCAAATATTGCAGCTTGTGTAATAGATGCCGCAGATATGGACTTGCATCGCTCCGTCCGTGAAATGAAATCTGAAAGTTCTTATTATAAAGAGAAATATCAGATTTATGCTTCAAAATATCTTGCAAAC
>JAZSHA010000135.1:0-5178 GCA_045533025.1 Oscillospiraceae bacterium | reverse complement strand
CGTAATGGTTGTTTCCCCTGACCTCGGCTCCGTAACAAGAGCAAGAAACTTTGCTCAGCGTCTTGGCGTACCATTCGCAATCGTTGACAAGCGCCGTCAGAAGGCTAACGTTTGTGAGGTTATGAACATCATCGGTGACGTAAGAGACAAGAGCGTTGTTCTCGTTGACGATATGATTGATACAGCAGGTACACTCTGCAACGCTGCAAAGGCTATCATTGAAGTAGGCGGCGCAAGAAATGTTTACGCTTGTGCTACACACGGCGTACTTTCAGGTCCTGCTATTGAAAGAATTCAGAACAGCGTAATCAAGGAGCTTGTTCTTCTTGACACAATCGCTCTCCCTGAGGAGAAGAAGATTGACAAGATTACAACTCTCCCTGTTGCACCTGTATTTGCACAGGCAATTCAGAGAATTTACGCTGACAAGCCTGTTTCCCCACTTTTCAACAACTAAGTTTGTTATAATTGAAATAGTAATCCACCCCTTGTCCGCATACCCTATGTGTGCGGATTAGGGGTTATTGCGGTTTAATGAGGAATTCGGAGTGCGGAATTCGGAATTATTTTGGGAAACCTACCACATTTGAAAAGGTGGACGAAACTTTTAGTCTGGGTTTGTTTTACAACTTTTGAAAGGAACAATAAAATGAGCATTTTCGATATTTTCAATCAGATAAGCAAGGAAAAGGAAGCTCCTGTTTGTGCAAAGCCTGAGTATCTTATCGTCGGCTTGGGCAACATCGGCGAAAAATATGATGGTACACGTCACAACGCTGGTTTTATGGCTATCGACAAGCTTGCGGAAAAGTGCGGAGTGCAGATTAAGAAGCTTCGTTTCAAGTCCAACACGGCTGACGCTGTTGTGAATGGTGTGCCTTGTCTGCTGATGAAGCCTACAACCTTTATGAACAACAGCGGTGAGGCGGTTGTTGAGGCGATGAATTTCTACAAGATTCCTGCCGAAAAGGTTATTGTCTGCTATGACGATATCAGCCTTGAGCCGTCCTTTATCCGTATCCGCCGCAAGGGCTCGGACGGCGGTCACAACGGTATCAAGTCCATTATTTACCTCACAGGCTTTGACAACTTTCCCCGCGTAAAAATCGGTGTCGGCAAGAAGCCGCACAAGGACTACAACCTTGCTGACTGGGTGCTGTCCCATTTCACAAAGAAAGAAATGGAAAAGATGAACGAAGGCACAGACAAGGCTGTTGCTTCGGTTGAGCTTATGGTAAAGGGCAAGACTGACGAGGCGATGAACTTGTATAATTCGTAATTCGGAATGCGGAATTCGGAATTACGCCAAATTAAACTTGCTGATTTGGCTATAGATTTAGCTGTGTAAAACACTGTAGTTACTGTTATACAAAAAATAATTCCGCATTCCGAATCGCCTGATGTTTCCCTGAAGGGAAACTCAGACCCGAACATTTTTGTTCGGGTTAATTCCGAATTGATATGTCGAGGGTATTTTTATGTCAACTATCTTTAAATCTGCAATAGAAAATTTTACGCCGTACCGTGATATGCTTGAAGCGGTGAAATTCGGGCACACCCCCGTTTCCGTTTCGGGCGTTTCGGCAATTCACAAGGCGCAGTTTGCTCTTGGTCTGCTTTCAGATGCACCTGTGCTGATGATTTTCGACACGGAAGCTGCGGCTTCTAAGCTTGCTGAGGATTTGAATGCAATGTGCGACGAAATCTGTGCGTACACCTATCCTGCAAAAGATTTCACTTTCACAGCCGTTGAAACTGTGTCCCGTGAATATGAGCACGCTCGTCTTGGCGTTTTGAGCAGACTTGCACGGGGTGAGAAAATTTTCGTCTGTGCTTCGGCTGAGGCGGTTATGCAGGCAACTTTGCCCTGCGAGGTGCTGAAATCAAGGACGATTACCCTTGAAAGCGGCGGCGAGTTAAACCTTGAGGACTTCACACGCAGACTTATTGCGGCGGGCTATACACGCTGCGACAAGGTTGAGGGTGTGAGTCAGTTTGCGGTGCGTGGTGCAATTGCAGACGTTTTCCCTGTGGGAAGTGCACAGCCTGTCCGTATTGAGCTTTGGGGCGACGAGATTGACTCAATCGCAAACTTTGATATTGAAACACAGCGCCGCAACGAAAAATTGCTGGACAGCGTAGAGATTTCCCCTGCAATGGAAACGCTTTTTGATGATGCTGAGCACTTGAAATCGGTTATCGAAAAGCTTTCGTCAGCGGCAAGGGGCAAGCGTACCGAAATGGTGCGAAACGCTCTTGCAAAGGACATTGACCGTGTAAATACAGGCTTGGAGCTTGGCAATATCGACAAGTACCTGCCTTTTGCATACGAAAAGACGGAGACTATTTTCGACTATCTTGACGGGGCAAGCCCCGTAATTTTCTGCGAGTACGCAAACTGCCTTGAAAAATCGTCAAGCGTTATGAAGCATCACGCTGAGGATTTGAAAATGCTCCTTGAAACAGGTGAGCTCTGTAAGGGTATGGAGGGCTACCTGCTTGATTTCGGGGAGATTTACTCAAAGGCTTGTCACTTCCCCGTACTCCACTTTGACACGTTTCTCCGTGGTGCAGACTTGAAATTCAAGAAGCTTATTTCCGCTACCGCAAATCAGACTGCCCCTTGGGGCGGCGAAATCCGTCAGCTTATCGAGGATTTGCAGAGCTACTGCGGAAACGGCTACTCGGCAATTGTTATGGCAGGCTCGGAAAAGACTCTGCCCATTATTGCAAAGGATTTGCAGGACGAAGGTATTTCCTGCTCGATAATGACGGCGAAATCCGCACTTGCAAAGGGGCACGTTTTGCTGACAACTGGTTGTGTAAGCTCGGGTTACGATTACCCTGATATAAAGACGGTGCTTATCACGCAGGCTCGTGCCGCAAACTCAAAAAAGAAGTTCAAGAAAGCCAAAAAGGGCGAGGAAATCAAGTCCCTTTCAGACATTGTGCAGGGCGACCTTGTGGTACACGCATTGCACGGCATCGGCAAGTTTGTGGGTATCCGCAAGCTTGAAATGGAGGGCATTACAAAGGATTATATCACCATTCAGTACGCAGGTACAGATGTGCTTTATGTGCCTGTAAACCAGCTTGATATGGTGTCGAAATATATAGGACCCAGGGACAACGGCTCGGTTAAGCTTAACAAGCTTTCCTCAATGGAGTGGCAGAAAACACGAAGCCGTGTTAAAAAGGCTGTCAAGGATATGGCTGATGAGCTTATCAAGCTTTACGCAAAGCGCAGTCAGACAAAGGGCTTTGCTTTCTCTGAGGACGATGATTGGCAGCATGACTTCGAGGCACGTTTCCCATACTCCGAAACCGACGACCAGCTCCGCTCCATTCAGGAAATCAAAGAGGATATGCAGAAGCCTATCCCTATGGACAGACTTCTTTGCGGCGACGTTGGCTTTGGTAAGACCGAGGTTGCTTTCCGTGCGGCATTCAAGTGTATGGAGGACAGCAGACAGTGTGCAATTCTTGCGCCCACAACGGTTTTAGCGTGGCAGCACTATCAGACGGCGCTGAAACGCTTTGAGCATTTCCCGATGAAAGTGGAGTTGCTGTCACGTTTCCGTACTCCGAAACAGCAGGAGGAAATCCTCCGCCAGCTGAAGCGTGGCGAGATTGATATGATTATCGGCACGCACAGACTTGTTCAGAAGGACGTAAAATTCCTCAATCTCGGCTTGGTAATCATTGACGAGGAGCAGCGTTTCGGTGTTGCCCATAAGGAACGCTTCAAGGAAGCTTTCGCTGGAGTTGACGTGCTGACACTTTCGGCAACACCTATCCCACGTACGATGAATATGGCAATGAGCGGTATCCGTGATATGAGCGTTATCGAGGAGCCGCCTATTGACCGACACCCCGTACAGACTTACGTTATCGAGCATAATATGGGTGTTATCGCTCAGGCGATTACAAAGGAGCTTCGACGTGGCGGTCAGGTTTACTATATTCACAACCGTATCGACAGCATCGATTTGTGTGCTTCAAAAATTCAGGAGCTTGTTCCCGATGCACGAATCGGAATTGCCCACGGACAGATTGGCGAGGAAAAGCTGTCGGAAATATGGCGCCAGCTTATCGAGCACGAGATTGATATTCTTGTGTGTACAACACTTATAGAAACGGGTGTTGACGTGCCTAACGTGAACACGCTTATTATTGAAGACGCTGACAACCTTGGTCTGTCACAGCTTTATCAGCTTCGTGGACGTGTGGGACGTTCAAACCGACGTGCCTTTGCCTACTTCACATTCAGGCGTGGCAAGTCCCTTACCGAAATCGCAACACGCAGACTTGACGCAATCCGTGAGTTTACGCAGTTCGGAAGTGGTTTCAGAATTGCCCTGCGTGACCTTGAAATTCGTGGAGCAGGTTCAATTCTCGGCGGCAAGCAGCACGGACATATGGAGGCTGTCGGGTATGATATGTATTTACAGTTGCTGGGCGAGGCTATTGCCGAGGAAAAGGGCGAGATGCCGCCTCCGAAGCCTGAGGATTGCCTGATTGACATTCAGGTTGAGGCGCACATTCCCGAAAATTATATTGAGAGCCTTGCAGGCAGACTTGATATGTACCGCAAGATTGCGGCGCTTCGTACAGATGAGGACAGTATGGATTTGCTTGACGAGCTTATCGACCGCTACGGCGACCCTCCGAAAGCAATTCAGGGACTCATAAATGTTGCGCTGGTGCGAAATATGGCAAGCGACCTTACTGTTACGGAGATTTCCCAAAAGGGCGGAATAATGTATTTCTACGCAAAGGCTGTGGGAATTGAGCAGATACAGGCACTGACCAAAGCCTACAAGGGCAGGGTTACCGTAAACGGCTCGGGCGACAAGCCCTATATCGCAGTCAAAATCAAGGGCGAAAAACCCGTTGAGCTTATACAGGACGTCATTAAGGTTATGAAAGAAAACAAATCATAGTCTAACGAGACATTGCGGAAATCTATTGAGGGAGACCCTTTTGAAAAAGGGTCCTCCCTCAAACTCCCTCCATAAAACTTCCAATGTAATTTTCCATATGGGGCTTTACCCCCATATGAAAAATTAGACTAAAAGTCTTTGGAAAGGGGTCTGGGGAAGAACCTTTCTTCAGAAAGGTTTGCCCCAGTAGTTACAAGGATACTGCCCTTCAACCCGAAAATTACCTTCATTAAAT
>JAZSHA010000256.1:0-4342 GCA_045533025.1 Oscillospiraceae bacterium | reverse complement strand
ATATTTTGCAATGAAATAAATTTTACGTTCAAATAAAATAAACAGTAATACTACTTGATATTTTTCTGAAATTATGTATAATTAAATTAAGTATGTTTTTACATTTTGTAAGGGCAGTAAATAGTAAAGGAATGATTTATATGGCTGAGAAAAAGTTTACAGTTGCACTAAAAAATATTATTGACGAATTCCATCTTGAAACCATTTATCTCCCCGAGGATGCTTCAAAGCTTATGATAAGGGAAACCGACCTTAATCGTCCCGGACTTCAGCTTATGGGTTTCTATGAATACTTCAATAATGAGCGTATACAAATTCTTGGCAAGATGGAATTTGCATATCTTGCTACAATCGATGAAGAAACCCGCTTCAACAGACTCGATATGCTTTTTGCACAGCACATTCCTGCACTTATTATTTCAAGAGAACTTCCCTATTTTCCAGAAATGGTTGATTTGGCTCAGAAATACAATGTTCCCCTGCTTCGTAGCAAAGACAGTACCTCTAGTTTTATGGCTGCACTGATTGCTTTTCTTAACCTGCATCTTGCTCCAAGAATTACACGCCACGGCGTACTTATTGAAGTATACGGCGAAGGTATGCTTATTCTTGGCGAAAGCGGCGTTGGTAAAAGTGAAACTGCGGTTGAACTTATCAAGAGAGGTCACAGACTTGTTGCGGACGACGCTGTTGAAATCAGACGTGTTTCCAGCATTAGCCTTGTTGGTTCTTCTCCCGAAAATATCCGTCACTTCCTTGAAATCCGCGGTATCGGCATTGTAAACGGCCGCCGTCTGTTCGGTATGGGCGCGGTAAAGGTTAGTGAAAAGATTGATATGATTGTTGAGCTTGAGCCTTGGGACAGCGAAAAAGTTTACGACAGAATGGGTGTTGACAACGAGTACACTTCCATTCTTGGTGTAAAAGTACCTTGCACGACTATTCCTGTAAAGCCAGGTAGAAACCTTGCTGTAATTCTTGAAGTTGCAGCTATGAACAACCGTCAAAAGAAGATGGGCTACAATGCAGCTCAGGAGCTTCTTGACAATCTCGGACTTGATATGGACCGCAAAGAAACTATCAAGAAGTGGGATATTTATTGATTGGAGGAAATTCCTTTGCGAATTATTGCAGATACACATACACACACAGTTGCTTCGACACACGCTTACTCAACTGTGCTTGAAATGGCACAGTATGCTGAAAAAGCCGGACTTGAAGCGCTGGCAATTACTGACCATACACCAAATTCTACAGATGGTCCTCATGTATGGCACTTTCACAATTTACACAAGGCGCTCCCTCGTGAGCTTTGCGGTGTAAAGCTTATTTTTGGTGCTGAGTCAAGCATTATTGATTATGATGGCAACATTGATTTTCCCGAAAACGAATGCAAAGCATTGGATTGGATCATTGCTTCAATTCACAGAAATCAGCTTGCAAAGGCTTCGCCTGAAGAAATTACTAAGCTATATCTTGGAGTTGCGGAAAATCCTTATGTTGATGTTATAGGGCACTGTGCCACTGTAGGTTATGAATTTGATTATGAGAAATGTCTCAAAAAATTCAAGGAATGTGACAAGCTTGTTGAGATAAATGAAAGCTCAATTATTTGGAAGAATACTGAAAATAATTTTCGTGAAGTTATTCGGGTTTGCAAAAAATATGAGGTACCTGTTATTGTCAACTCTGACGCTCATTTCTGCACACTTGTCGGACATTTTGACAATGCAATTCGCTTGCTTGAGGAACAGGATTTTCCTGAAAAACTGATTGTCAATGCTGACTGGAACAGGCTGTATTCATTCATTTCCGCAAAGAGAGGAAATATTTTCGGTTAACAGGCATAAACTTATTTATCATATACAAATAAAAGGCGGTAACATTATGGGTTGCTTAGATGAAAAAATTGAACAGATTACCGCGGAAGCTGTGTCGCTTGGATGTTACACTGAAAAGGACGCAGTTCTCAAGGATTACACGACTTTTAAGATTGGTGGCAGATGTGATTTACTGGTGAAGCTTAATGGTGAAGACAGTTTTATAAAACTTATTCCGCTTGCTGAGAGGCTTGGCGTGCCATACTATATTTTCGGCAAGGGTTCTAATCTTATTGTTGACTCGGACGGGATAACTGGTGTTGTTTTCGTTTCGGGCAAGGATTATGCTGAAATAAGGCTTATTGATGAAACAACTATTTATTGCACGGCTGGTGCTTCCCTTTCAACTCTTTGCAAGTTTGCGCTTGAAAACGAACTTACAGGGTTGGAATTCGCTTACGGTATCCCAGGAAGTCTTGGCGGTGCTGTATTTATGAATGCAGGTGCTTACGGTGGAGAGATGAAGGATGTTGTGACAGGTGTAAAAGTTATGAACGTTACAGGCGCCATTTCTGAATACACAGCTGATAAGCTTGACTTCTCATATCGCCACAGCCGTTTCACTGAAAGCGGTGAAATTATTCTTTCTGCTGTGGTAAAGCTTGAAAAGGGTGACGAGAAACAAATCAAGGCTCAGATGAACGACCTGATGGAACGCAGATGCAGCAAGCAGCCGCTTGAATATCCAAGTGCGGGAAGCACGTTCAAGCGTCCTGAGGGGAGCTATGCTTCCATGCTTATTGATCAATGCGGACTGAAGGGTGTTCACGTTGGTGATGCTGAAGTCAGCACAAAGCACAGCGGATTTATTATTAACAAGGGTAACGCAGATTTTTCTCAGCTTATGGAGCTGATAGAGATTGTGAAGAATACAGTTAAGGAAAAGACGGGTTATATTCTTGAATGTGAATCGATGATTATTTCAGATAAAGAACTTTAAGTCAGGAGGAATGTTATATGAAATTTCTGATTGTAACAGGTATGTCAGGTTCGGGAAAATCGGGTGCTGTAAATGTGCTCGAAGATATTGGCTACTACTGCATTGACAACATTCCCCCACAGCTAATTCCTAAATTTGCGGAGATCTGTATCAACAACGGTCAGATGCAGAAGGTCGCGATTGTTACTGATATCCGTGGTGGAGAGCTTTTCTTTGAGCTTGATGAAGGATTGAATTATTTGAAAAAGAATAGACTTGACACGTCTATCCTTTTTCTTGACGCAAGCGATGAGGTGCTGATAAAACGTTATAAGGAAACACGCCGCAGACACCCTCTTGATGAGCAAAGTCACGGCAGCTTGCAGCGTGCAATAAATACTGAACGTGAGGTACTTGCTTCCGTTCGGGAGCACGCTGATTATTACATAGACACATCTGACCTTTCAATGGGTCAGCTCAAGGAAACGGTTTATTCCCTTTTCCTTGACAATCCTAATGAGTCGATGGTTGTAAAGGTTATGTCTTTTGGTTTCAAGTACGGCATTTCACGTGAGGCTGACCTCGTATTTGATGTACGTTGTCTGCCTAATCCATTTTATATTCCTGAGCTTAAGCAACACACGGGACTCGAAAGTTGTGTATGTGATTATGTGTTAAGCTTTGACCAGTCAAAAGAGCTTGAAAAAAAGCTTAAAGATATGCTGGATTTTCTTATTCCGCTTTACATTCACGAGGGTAAAAGCCAACTTGTAATTGCTTTCGGCTGCACGGGCGGCAAGCACAGAAGCGTTACCTTTGCGGAAACCATTTACAAGCACCTTGTTGACAAGAATATGCGCTGCAGAATCAGTCACAGGGACATTAACAAGGACAAATAAAGGATTGATATAAATGTCTTTTTCACATTCGGTAAAAAAGGAGCTTTGCTCGATTATTACGGATAAAGACAGAAAATACTGCTGTTTATACGGGATGCTTTTATTCTGTAAGAATTTCACTCCCAACTCGATTACTTTCCAGACGGAAAATCAGCTTGTATGCGAGCTTTTCTGCCGTCTTGCGGATGATGTTATCGGCGGTCGAAATATTGTTGAGGTTACGGAAACAAAGAAGAAAAACGATGTTACGCTGTACTCGCTGAATATTTCATCGGAGCATTTCCGTGAGGAAATTATTTACCGCTACAGAATTTCAAGCCGCAAGCTTATTCACCGTATTCAGCGTGAGAATATTGACAACAACAGCATTTTTGCATTTATTGCGGGTGCGTTTCTTTCCTGTGGAAGCATTACGGAGCCTATCAAGGAGTATCATCTGGAATTTGTTGTGCCATACTATGATTTGACGCAGGATTTACTTAACCTGCTTACTGAGGTTGGCATTAATGCGAAGTACACTGAGAGAAAGAATATGTATGTTATTTATCTCAAGGGCAGTGAGGCAATTGAAGATTTGTTGACGATGATGGGTGCAACGATGAGCAGTATTGACCTGATGAATGAAGTCGGATCGTAGCCATGTC
>JAZSHA010000061.1:0-2795 GCA_045533025.1 Oscillospiraceae bacterium | reverse complement strand
CCGGTACATATAATCAAGGAGGTTACAAACCAAATGAGTGAAAAAATGATCATGGAAGAGGACTTTAACTTTGAGGAGGCACTTGATGCGTCCTTCAAAAAAATATATACCGGTCAGAGGGTGAAAGGATACATAACAGCTGTTAATGATGCAGAAGCTATTGTTGATGTCGGAACAAAGCACACAGGTTATGTTTCTCTCGACGAGCTCACAAATGACCCTTCTCTTAAGCCAGCAGACGTTGTAAAGCCTGGCGATGAAGTTGAACTCATCGTTATCAAGGTTAATGACGCTGAAGGTATTGTTACTCTTTCCAAGAAGAAGGTTGACGCTCTTCTCGGCTTTGACAAGATCGTTAAGGCTAAGGAAGAGGACGCTATCCTCGAAGGCACTGTTACAGGTGTTGTTAAGGGCGGCGTAATCGTACTTTACGAGGGTATCAGAGTATTTATCCCTGCTTCTCAGGCAACTGCACGCAGAGATGACAAGCTTGAAGAACTCGTTAAGACAACTGTAAAGTTCAAGATTATCGAAGCTAACGAACAGCGCGGCAAGGCTGTTGGCTCCATCAAGATTGTTCGTAACGCTGAAAAGGACGCAGCTAAGGCTAAGTTCTGGGAATCCGTTAACGTTAACGACGTATTCAAGGGCGAGGTTAAGTCCCTCACTACATACGGCGCATTCGTTGACCTCGGCGGTATCGATGGTATGGTTCACATTTCCGAGCTCAGCTGGAACAGAATCAAGCACCCATCTGAGGTTGTAAACGTAGGCGACGTTATCGAAGTTTACGTTAAGGAACTCGATAAGGAAGCTAACAGAATTTCCCTCGGCTACAAGAAGACAGAGGACAATCCTTGGGTTAAGTTTGCTAACGACTACAAGGTTGACGATGTTGTAAAGGCTAAGGTTGTTTCTATCACACCTTTCGGCGCTTTCGCTCAGATTATCCCTGGCATCGATGGTCTTATCCACATCTCCCAGATTGCTGATAAGAGAGTTACAAACGTTAAGGACGTTCTCTCTGTAGGCGATGAAGTTGATGTTAAGATTACTGAAATCGACACAGATAAGAAGAGAATCAGCATCTCTATCCGTGCTCTTCTCGAAACAGCTGCTGAAGAAGCTCCTGTTGAGGAATAATTCCAGATAATAGTGCTCTATTTGAAACAGCACCGTAATTTTACGGTGCTGTTTTGTGCTATTTTGACTAAAAACAGGTTTGGGTATTGACTAAAATGCTTTTTTATTTTATACTATAAAATGTATTGTTATATATTAAAGGAGAAAAAGTATGAGTAAAATTGCAGTTGTTACTGATACAAACAGGGGTATTACACAGGAGGAAGCTAAGAAGCTTGGTGTATATCTCCTTGCAATGCCTTTTATTGTTGACGAAAAAGAATATTTCGAGGGCGTAAGCTGTACCTATGAACAATTCTTTGAAATGCTCGGCTCAGGCAGTGATGTTTCAACCTCTCAGCCTTCACCTGAGTCTCTCACTTCTCTTTGGGACGAGGTACTCAAAACTAATGACTATATTATTCATATTCCTATGTCTTCTGCACTCAGCGGTTCCTGCGGAACAGCAAAGGCTCTTGCTGCTGACTATAACGGAAAGGTTGTAGTTGTAGATAACAAGAGAATTTCCATCAGCCAGCGTCAGTCTGTTATCGACGCACAGACTCTTATTGCTCAGGGACTTTCCGCTTCTGATATTTGCGCAAAACTTGAAGAAACAGCATTTAATTCCAGTATCTATCTTGCTGTAAATACTCTTGAACTTCTCAAAAAAAGCGGACGTGTTACAGCGGCAGGTGCAGCGGTTGCTTCAATTCTCGGAATTAAGCCTGTTCTCCAGATTCAGGGCGAAAAGCTTGATGCTTATGCAAAGGCAAGGGGTATGGCAAATGCACAGAAAACAATGCTTGCAGCTGCTGAAAAAGATTTGGAAACACGCTTTAAGGGCAAGAATATTCGTATTGACCTCGCTTATTCAGGCGATATCGCTCCTGCAAATGAATGGAAGAAAATTGTCCGTAAGCACTTCGGTGATAAGACAATTCAGATGTACAAGCTTCCGGTAAGTATTTCCTGTCACGTTGGTGCAGGCGTTTGTGCAATCGGTATTATCGAGTGCATCTGAGGTGTATAAATGAAATATAAGGCTATACTTTTTGATATGGACGGCACACTGCTCCCTATGGATAACAACGTATTTGTTAAAGGTTATTTCAAGGAGCTTGCCAAAAAGCTTTCGCCTGTTGGTCTTGAACCAGATAAGCTTATCGAAACCGTTTGGGCAGGTACAAAGGCAATGGTGAAAAATGACGGAACACGTCGTAACTGTGAGGTTTTCTGGGACGTTTTCGCTCAGCTTACTGGCAAGGAAATTGCTCCTTTCAGAGATGCTTCGGATTGGTTTTATTCAAATGAATTTTTAAATGCAAAGGTATATACTGAGGAAAATCCGCTTGCTGTGGAAGCCGTCAAGCTTGCCCATAAAGCCGCTGAAAAGGTTGTATGCGCAACAAATCCGCTGTTTCCGATGAACGGTCAGCAGATGAGATTAAGCTGGATTGGCTTGAAGGATACGGATTTTGATTTGGTTACATCTTATGAAAGCGATAGCTTTTGTAAGCCAAATCCTGAGTATTACAGAACAATCTGTGAAAGAATTGGTGTTGAACCAAATGAATGCCTACATATCGGAAATGACGAGCGTGAGGACGCTTTCGCCGCTTCATCAATCGGTATGGACTGTTTTATTGTAACGGATAATGTTATCCGATATG
>JAZSHA010000114.1:0-13021 GCA_045533025.1 Oscillospiraceae bacterium | reverse complement strand
GAGATGAAGGCTGACGGTACAGTTGCTGCAATCTCTACAGAATGGTTCGGCTCCGACGTTACAACTATCAAGTAATTATTTTTTACAAACGGCTTTCGGCGGTAGCGTCGGAAGCCGTTTTTTCAACAGAAGCCCCTTGACAAAACGTATATTGTGTGATATTATATTATACAACATATAATATATGGGGTGAAGAAAATGACAGCTGATACAAGATATCCGATTTTAATGCTCCACGGAATGGGTTTCCGCGATTATAAGCATATCTGTTATTGGGGACGTATTCCCGAATTGCTTCGAAAAAACGGTGCGAGGGTATATTTCGGGCATCAGGACAGCAATGGTTCTGTTGAAAGCAATGCTTTACAAATTGAAAAAAGTTTAAAGGAAGTCCTTTCGGAAACAGGTGCGGAAAAGGTCAATATCATTGCTCACTCAAAGGGCGGTCTTGAAGCAAGATACCTGATTTCCTCAATGGGTTACGCCGACAGAATTGCTTCTCTGACAACTCTTTCCACACCTCATAACGGCTCGGTAACCGTTGATAAGCTGCTGAAAATTCCTGCGCCGATTGTAAAGAGAGGATGCAAGCTTGTTGACCTTTGGTTCAGGGTGTTGGGGGACAAAACTCCCGACACATACGGTGCAATAAATATCTTCCGTACAACCTCAGCTGAGCAGTTCAACACAAACAATCCTGACTCTGACTCGGTCTATTATCAAAGCTACGGCTTTGTAATGGGCAAGGCAAGCTCAGATGTGACAATGTGTCTTCCTTGGGCTGTTGTAAACGGAATTGAGGGAGAAAACGACGGCTTGCTCGCACCGAGAGCTGTTAAGTGGACAAACTTCAAGGGCGTATACCGAGGAAGCGGAAGGCGAGGTATTTCCCACTGTGACGAGGTAGATATGCGAAGAAGAAGGCTGCCAGTAAAATGTGAAAATTCCACAGAACAGGATATTACTGAGCTTTATTTGAAAATCGTTTCAGAGCTTAAAGAAATGGGCTTTTAAGGCTTTATCCGTTCAAAATAAAATTGTGAAATCGAACAAATTTTCTGCTTTTGCTTGACGAACGTATGTTTCGTTGATATAATTAAAAATAGGGAATTTGACAGAAAGAAGCACCCGTCCCCGAGGGTGTTATTTCTGCCTGCGGACATTAACAAACAGTTTATGTTATGAACGGAGGTAATCGATTTGAACAGTTATGTAAATATGCTTATGGAATACAAACAGACAGAAGCGGCTCTCAGGGAGCGTATCAGCCAGCTGAACGTACTGCTGAAAGGTCACCTCGGCTCAATGGAGCGAGATGACTTAATGCGTCGCAAGCTTACGCTTGAGCAGGAGCTTTACGATTTGCTGGACGTTATAAGTGTAATTTACGGCTACGCAGGCTGCGGGGAGGACGAGAAGTGCAAAAACGCCTGAAAAGTGATTTTCTCGGCGAAGCCGAGTTTTGTGCCGACAAGGAAATTTCTGCCCTTATCGGTGATACAGAGTCAAACAACAGCGAAAAGCATCGTATGATGCTGAAAATTCTGCGGAAGGTTATCGCTGAGGAGCTTACTGAGCGTCAGCGGCAGATGATTACCCTTTACTATTTCGACAGGGTCAACATTCCGCAGATTGCCGAAATGCTGAAAGTAAACCGTTCAACCGTGTCGAGGACTATTTCACGGGGCAGACGGAATATTATGGAGAAAATGAAATTTTTCATTTAATGAAGTTTTTATTTAATTTGAGAGGTGCGTTATGACAACACCAATTTACGATTTTCTTGAACAGTACAAAAACAGCGGTACAGTCCGTGCACATATGCCCGGGCACAAGGGCATCGGTCTGCCCTGCGGATTTGGCAGTGCTTTTCCGTATGATATAACCGAAATCAAGGGTGCTGACGTGCTTTTTGAAGCTGATGGAATTATTGCTGAGAGTGAGAAAAACGCTTCCGAGCTTTTCGGTACTGCCGCAACATTTTACTCAGCAGGAGGCTCTACCCTTTGTATACAGACTATGCTTGCGGCAGCCTGTGGTGAAGGACGTGCTTTCATCTGCGCACGTAACGCTCATCGTGCTGTGATGAACAGTGCTGTGCTGCTTGACCTTGAACCGTGTTGGTTCTATCCTGAATACGAGGACGGCTCCGTTGTTTCGGGAAATATTACAGCTGACGCTGTTGAAAAGGCAATTGAAAAATACGCTGACAAAAATCCTGCCTGCGTGTACATAACCTCCCCCGACTATCTGGGCAGACTTGCTCCCGTGAAGGAGATTGCCGAGGTATGCCATAAGCACGGCTTGCCACTTGTGGTTGACAACGCACACGGTGCTTATCTTGCGTTTCTTGAAGAAAATCTGCACCCCATTGCTCTTGGTGCGGATATGTGCTGTGACTCGGCGCACAAGACATTGCCCGTACTGACGGGAGGTGCTTATCTTCACGTCGGAAACGAAAAGTTCGTGCCCGAAATCAAGCGTTATATGTCACTTTTCGGCAGTACAAGTCCCAGCTATCTTATAATGGCGAGCCTTGATTTGTGCAACAGATATCTTGAGGAAGATTTCCGCAGTGACCTTGCAAAGATTGTTAAACGCATTGACAGCTTCAAGGAAAAATTTGTGCACCTCTGTGCTGAGAATATCGAACCGATGAAGATTACGTTCTATCCGATTTTAAGCGGACTCACGGGATATCATCTTGCGGAACAGCTCCGTGCAAATGGTATTGAGTGCGAATATGCTGACGAAACCCATACTGTGCTTATGCTTTCAGCTTCAAGCACAGAGGATGATTTTGCACGCCTTGATGAAGCCTGCGAGAGACTTATGTGTCCGAGAATTCTGATAAGACCGCCTCAGTTTGAGATTACCGAACCGAAGCGTGCAATGCTTCCCCGTGAGGCTTTCTTCGCTGAAAAGGAAACTGTTGAGTCGGAAAATTCCTGTGGAAGAATTGCTGCCGAGGGGATAACCGTCTGTCCGCCTTGTGTGCCTGTGGTTGCTGCAGGAGAAATAATTGATGAAAATGTGATGAAAATTTTGAAAATGTATAGCATTTTGAAAGTAAATGTGGTAAAATAATAAAGTATACATATTTACAAAGGTTTCGGAGGGGTTTCTATGAAACTGATTTATGCTATTGTTAATAATGATGACAGCCACGACGTTTCCTCTGCTCTTACAAAGGCAGGCTTCTTTGCTACAAAGCTTGCTTCAACAGGCGGATTTCTTATGTCTGGCAACACCACTTTTATGATTTGCGCAGAAGCTGACAAGGTTGACTCAATTATTGAAATTATCACTGAACGTTCACGCAGAAGAAAGCAGTATGTTCCTGCGGCTAATATTGCAGGTGCGGAAATGCACGGCGGAGCAAGCTTCCCTGTTGAGGTTTCCGTAGGCGGTGCAACTATCTTCGTTACAGATGTTGAAAGATTTGAAAAAGTATAAAAGCAAGCTTTTAAACTTTACGAGTTTTGTTTCGCAAAACACCGGTGAATGAATGTTACCTGCAAAAGCTTGCTGAAATTAAAACATCGGTAGTTTGTGCGGCGTTTCTACTATGTGTGGAATTTGTTTTAATTCCGAATTCCTAATTCCGCATTCCTAATTTCTAAAAAGGGGGGACTTCCGCCTTGTTAAAGCTGTATTCAAAGGATACGCTGGTATCTTCTATAGACGCTATGAAGCAAAGCGGAAGGCTTGTTCACGGTTTCCTGCTGACTGGTGAAAGAGGTGTAGGGAAAAAGACTGCGGCGAAATATATCGCTATGACTATCCTCTGTGAAAACGGCAATGCTTGCGGTGAATGCAGACATTGCAGACGTGTTCTTGCAGGCACTCACCCCGATGTTATTATCCCCGAAAGGACGGGCAAAAAGCAGATTTATTCCGCTGATACAATGCGTGAAATCTGCAATGACGCTTACATTTCACCGAATGACTGCGACTCAAAGGTTTATATTTTCCCCGATTGCGAAAGCATTGAGGAAAGGACGCAGAATTTCCTGCTGAAGCTGATTGAGGAACCGCCCGATGCGGCTCACTTTATTTTCACATCGGAAAGCAAAAGCGTGTTCCTGCCTACGATTTTATCGAGAGTTATCACTATCGGGATACCAGAATGTTCTGAGTCCGATTGCAGGGCGGCGCTGGCTGATATGGGTTATTCAGCGGAGAAGGTTGACGAGGCTGTTTCCTGTTTCCACGGCAATATCGGCAATTGTGTCAATTACCTTGAGGGCGGTGAAACAGCTGAAAACGTCGCACTGTGCAGAAGCATTATTGCGGCTGTAATTGATGGAAATGAATACGGGCTTCTTGCGGCGCTGCATAAAATCGGCGAAAACCGAAACCGCATAAAGCTTGTTTTTGAGCTTGTTGACAAGGTTATCCGTGACGCTTGCGTAATGCGTGTAAGTACCACACAGCTTATCGGCTGTGACCCCGAAGGTGCGGAGAAGCTGTCTAAAAAGCTCAGTATACACCGTGCGGAAATTATCCACGAGGCTATCGCAAGGACAATTTATCGCTGCGGAATAAATATGAATGTACCGCCCGAAATGGCTGCGTTTGCCTGCACCGTTATGGGCTGAGAAAGGATATACATTTTTTATGACCGAAATTATTGGAGTACGATTTAAAAGTGCGGGAAAGGTTTATTACTTCTCTCCCGCTGAAATAAAAGCTGAAAACGGCGATATGGTTATCGTCGAAACAGCAAGAGGAGTTGAATGCGGCGAGGTCGTTATGGCAAACCGTCAGGTTGAGGACGACAAAATTACCGTGCCCCTCAAATCCATTATCCGCAAAGCAACTCCGGCGGATTTGAAAATTATCGAACAGAACAAGGCTAAGGAAGAAAACGCATTCAAAATCTGTCAGGAAAAAATTCTCGCTCACAAGCTTGATATGAAGCTTGTTGATGTTGAGTGCACCTTTGACAACAACAAGCTGCTTTTCTATTTTACGGCAGAAACAAGAGTTGACTTCCGTGAGTTGGTTAAGGACTTGGCTTCTGTGTTCAGAACAAGAATTGAGCTCCGTCAGATTGGTGTTCGTGATGAGGCGAAAATCCTCGGCGGCCTTGGCATATGCGGACGTGAATTCTGCTGTAAGGGCTTCCTCGGCGAATTCCAGCCTGTTTCAATCAAGATGGCTAAGGAGCAGGGCTTGTCCCTTAACCCTACAAAAATTTCAGGCACCTGCGGCAGACTTATGTGCTGTCTGAAATATGAGCAGGAAGCCTACGAATATCTTCTCAAGAGTACGCCTAAGGTCGGTGCTTATGTCAAGACTCCCGACTTCAAGGGCTATGTTGAGGAAGTCAACCTTCTTACAGGCAAGCTGAAGGTTAAGCCTGAAAAGTCAGAGGACGCAGCTGTAATCTTTGATAAGGCTGATGTTACGATTATCCGTGACGGAAAAATCAAGGTTGACAAGGAAGAACTGAAGGCTCTTAAAGGGCTTGAAGATAAGTAATTGAGAAAGGAACTGATTTTATGAAGAAATCCAACGTTGTTGCAATTGTACTCGCTTCCGTTGCTGCAGCAGCAGGAATTGCGGCACTGGTAATTGCTATTGTTTCACTGGTAAAAAGCTGCGGAGTAAAGAAAATCTCCAAGGCTGAATATAACTACTACGGAATTCCCGATATCGACGAGGAGGAACATCTCGGCAGCGATACACTGGCGTTCTGATAGTCGGCTTTTTGAAAGGATTGATTTTTTAAAATGGCAAAAAACGAAAATGTAATTGACGCAAATGCAGGCGCAGTAAAGAAAATCGTAACCACAGTTATTGTTGCGGTTGTACTTCTTATTGTTGCACTCAACTCGTTTACAACGGTTCAGGCAGGTCACTCAGGCGTTGTAACAACCTTCGGAAAGGTTTCCGAAAAGGTTCTCAGTGAAGGTCTCCACTTCAAAATTCCGTTTGTGCAGGATATAATCCTTGTTGACAACCGTGTTCAGAAGGCTGAGTCCGCTTGCTCTGCCGCTTCAAAGGACTTGCAGACAGTAACCTCCACAATTGCGGTAAACTATAAGGTTCTCAACTCCTACTCCGCAAGCGTTTTCAAGAACATCGGTCTTGACTACGAGGCAAAGATTATCACTCCTGCAATTCAGGAGTGCGTTAAGGCTGTTACAGCTAAGTTTACTGCGGAGGAGCTTATCACAAACCGTCAGTCAATCGGCGACCAGATGATGGAGCTGCTCAAGCAGAAGGTAAGCGAATATGGTATTGAAATTCAGATTTTCAATATTACAGCTTTTGATTTCACAGCTGAATATAACGCTGCTATCGAAGCTAAGCAGACTGCTCAGCAGAATGCTCTCAAGGCTGAACAGGACCTTCAGAGAATTAAGGTTGAGGCTGAACAGAAGATTGCTCAGGCTGAAGCCGAGGCTGAGGCTTACAGACTCAAATCCGAAAAGATTACTCCTGAAATTCTCATCAGTAACTACATAGAAAAGTGGGACGGCAGACTCCCTACAGTAGTTTCGGGCGACGGCGGAACAATGATGCTTGACCTTTCAAAGCTTCTTGAAGAAGCTGAGGCAAACGGCTATTCCGTACCGCAGAGCAGCACGCCTTCCTATACGGATACAACAGAAACAGCTGAATAAAAAGCAAAGGGTATCGAAAGTTAAATTCGATACCCTGTTTTTGTGCCCAAAGCAGCCTGTTGTGTAGTGATTTGTACGGTATTGTTCCAAAAATAATAATATGATTTATGTAAAATGAACAAAAAATACTTGTTAATTTCTGCACTGATATCTTTGACAAAGTTGACAATATATCGTATAATTAATGGTATGAATAATACATCATCGAAGGGCGGATATGCTATGCTTAAAAATATGAAGCTTCGCACCAAGCTTATTATAAGCTTTCTCGTTATTTCAATAATTTCTGCGTTTTCGGGTGTTGTTGCAAGCGTTATGATGAACAATCTCAATAACCAGCATCATAATACCCTTGTTTACTACGGCTTTTCACAGGGCGATATCGGAAAGGCGATTATGACTATTGCCGATTATGATAAACAGGTTCGCGATGTAATCGGTTTTAAGGATACTGTACAGATGAAAAAGGCTCTTGCTAAGCTTGAAGAGGACGAGCAGCTTTACAATACCTATGCTGCGGAAATTTCCGCAGGTCTGCTGCTTGAAGATGAAATTGCCCAGTATGCAAAGATTTCAGCTGCTTACGAAGCGTACATAACAACTTCCAAGCCAATTATCGAGCAGGGCAACACCTTTGACGCAACGGAAATCTCCAGAGCGCAGGCTGCTGCAATCCGTGACCTTGACCCTCTTTATGAGGAGCTTTATACAGCGTGGGAAGAACTTCTTGCTCTGAAGGTAACAGAGGGTGATACCGCAAGTGCTACCCTCACATCTATGGCAAATACAGCTTCTGTTGTAAGTGTTGGTATTATAATTGCTTCTGTTGCAGTCTCTGTAATCTGCGGAATTTTTGTAGCACGAACCATTTCCAAGCCTATCGGTGCTTGTGTGAAGCGTCTTCAGGGGCTTTCTCAGGGCGACCTTTCCTCTCCTGTTGAGGTTACAGGTGCAAAGGACGAAACGGGACTTCTTATGGAGGCTCTTTATACAACAGCCGATTCGCTCCAGCAGATTATCAATGACCTTTCGGTGCTCCTTTCTGAGCTCGCAGGCGGTAATCTTACAGCAGAAACCGAGCGTGAATATCTTTACAAGGGCGATTTTGCACCGCTTCTTGATTCTCTCAGAAAAACAATTTCCTCTCAGAATGAAGCTATGCGCACAATTTTCGATGCTTCTGGTCAGGTTTCAATGGGCTCGGAGCAGGTTTCCGCAGGTGCTCAGTCACTTTCTCAGGGCGCAACCGAGCAGGCGAGCGCTGTCGAAGAGCTTTCCGCTACAATCAGTGACGTGCTTGATGTTGTTCAGGCAAATGCTGACAACGCACGTACAGCAGGTGAGCTTGCAGGAAAGGCTACCGAACAGCTTGAAGCAAGCAACGAGCAGATGCACCACATGGTTGCGGCTATGGACGAAATTGCAGAGTCCTCCGCACAGATTGGAGAAATCATCAAGGCTATCGAGGATATTGCCTTCCAGACAAATATTCTTGCCCTTAATGCCGCTGTTGAGGCTGCCCGTGCAGGTGAAGCTGGCAAGGGCTTTGCAGTAGTAGCTGACGAGGTAAGACAGCTTGCAGCTAAATCCGCAGAGGCTTCTCAGAATACCTCGGCGCTTATCGAAAGCAGTGTTACAGCTGTTGAACACGGTAAGGAAATCGCTGACGAAACTGCGGCACGTCTTTCTGAGGCTGTTGAAAGCGCAGAACAGCTTGCACAGAATGTAGAGATGATTTCCGATGCTTCCGCAAAACAGGCTACAGCACTTATGCAGGTAAGCAGCGGTGTGGAACAGATTTCAGGCGCTGTTCAGACAAACTCCGCAACCGCAGAGCAGAGTGCTGCCGCTTCCGAAGAGCTTTCGGGACAGGCTGAGCTGCTTAAAGAGCTGGTTAACAAGTTTACTATTTAACTGCATAAATCAAGGGTATCGGAATTCAATCCGATACCCTTGATTTTTATGTATCCTCAAATTCAAGGTCGTATAAATCCAGCACAGCGTTTATCTCGCCGTAGCTGTAACCCTGCCGAAGAAGCGCAGACTTTACCTTCTGCACGCCCTTTTCACTTGTGAGATAGCGCTCGTATTTGCGCTCCACAAGCTGTTCAAGCCTTGCGAAGGCTTCTTCCTCGTCAGCATAAGGCTCTACAATCTCAGCAATAATATCGTCGGAAATACCCCTTCGACGAAGCTCCATCTTCGCCTTGAACATTCCCACACGCTTGATTTCAAAAAGCTCCCTTGCACGAAGCTCGGCATAGCGCCTGTCATCAACAAGCCGCATCTCCGCAAGGTGTTTGCAGACTCTCAGGCAGATATCCTCAGAGTAGTTTGCCTCCAGCTTTTCGTAAAGCTCCTTGAAGCTGTAATCACGTCCGTCCAGCAGATACAGCGCACGCTCCCTTGCCTTGCGGTACTCGTTAGCCTCAGAGATTTCCTCAACAGCCTCCTCAGGCACGTTCATACCCTCTTTCAGATTGTACTCCGAAAGAATGGAGCTGTGAATATAAAGCCTTGAATTGTTATCAAAAACAACACACATCGTGCCGCCCTTGAATTTTGATATTTCAGTAATCAGCATAATTATTTAACAGGTGTAAATTCTTCAAAGTCATCGTCAGCGTCAATAATTACGTTGACAGGAGGCTTTTTCGGTACAGCTTTAGTTGCAGGTTTTTCAGCAGGCTTATCAGCCTTTACGTCAGCAATAACCTCAGCGCCTGCATTTGCCGTTTCAGCAGCGGAGCTGGAGGCAGCCTGAACAGCAGCGTCCTTCTTGCCCTTCTTGGAAACCATAATAAGCTCGTCGGTTTTCTGCTTGATTTTTTCTTCGATTTCCTTTGCCTTGTCAGGATTATTCTTGAGCCATTCCTTTGTGTTTTCACGTCCCTGACCGATTTTGTCACCCTCGTAGGAGAACCATGCACCGCTCTTGTGGATAATATCAAGCTCAACCGCAAGGTCAACAACCTCGCCTTCACGGGAAATACCCTTACCGAAGAAAAGGTCGAATTCGCACTCCTTGAACGGAGGTGAAACCTTGTTCTTTACAACCTTGCACTTTGTACGGTTGCCGATAACCTCAGCGCCGTTTTTGATAGCCTCACCCTTACGAACTTCGATGCGGACAGAGCTGTAGAATTTCAGCGCACGTCCGCCCGGTGTAGTTTCAGGGTTACCGTAAATAACACCGATTTTTTCACGAACCTGATTGATGAAGATTGCAACACAGTTGGACTTGGAAATTACAGAAGTAAGCTTTCTCATAGCCTGAGACATAAGACGTGCAAGCTGACCAACGTGTGTGTCACCCATTTCGCCGTCGATTTCAGCCTTTGTAACCATAGCCGCAACAGAGTCGAGAACGATAACGTCCAGCGCACCCGAACGAACGAGGGCTTCGGCAATTTCGAGAGCCTGCTCACCGCTGTCAGGCTGTGAAACGAGCATATTGTCAATGTCAACACCCAGCGCTCTTGCATAAACAGGGTCGAGAGCGTGTTCAACGTCAACGAAAGCAACCTCACCGCCAAGCTTCTGAGCCTCAGCAACAATTTGAAGTGCAACAGTTGTCTTACCTGAGCTTTCAGGGCCGTAGATTTCAACGATACGTCCTCTCGGAACACCGCCGATACCCAGCGCCATATCAAGGGTCATAGAGCCTGTAGGAATAGCGTCAACATTGTAGTCGGCGGATTGGCCAAGCTTCATTACCGCACCCTTGCCGTACTGCTTTTCAATATGCTGAATAGCGGCTTCAAGAGCACGCTTTTTTTCCTCGGAGCTGGTAAGCTTGACAACGGACTCTTTGCCGCCGGCAGCTTTTTTCTTTGCATCTGCCATAATATACCTCCAAAATAAAAATCGAACATTTTTTCTTATTTTAGCATTTTTTGCAGATTTCGTCAATAGGTTTGCGAAATTTTTTAGGTGTATAAACAGAATTGATAAATTATCGGAAAATGAAAAATACCCCTTGACAAATTGGTTAATATGTAGTATAATATGTAAAGTAATTTTGCTTTACAATGATTTCGAAAAGGGGTAACGTGATGAATACTGAAAAGAATTTGCGTGTTTCCGTCCTGCTGGACTATTATTCCCCGATGCTTACTGATAAGCAAAAAGATGTTATTGACCTCTATTATAATGAGGATTTGTCTTTGTCCGAAATTGCCGAGCACGAAAATATCACCCGTCAGGGTGTCCGTGACAGCATAAAGCGCGGTGAACAGACTCTTTTCGAGATGGAAGAAAAGTTCGGACTTGCTGAAAAAAGCGAGAAATTCTATGCTATGATGAACGAAATTGCTGAGCTTGCTTCTCAGATTAAGAACGAGTGCGTTTACTGCGGCAACCCCAAGGCTATCGTAAAGCGTGCCGAATATCTGAAACAGCTTGCTGAGGATAATAAGGAATTATTCTGATACACTTAACATAAACAGATTGCGAAAGGAAGGTTTTTATGGCGTTTGAAGGTCTTTCCGAAAAATTGAACGGCGTGTTCAAGCGTCTTAAAGGCAGAGGTAAGCTCACCGAAGCGGACGTCAAGGAGGCTATGCGTGAGGTGCGTATGGCTCTGCTTGAGGCGGACGTTAACTATAAGGTCGTTAAGGACTTTGTCGCAAAGGTTTCCGAACGTGCTGTCGGCGAGGACGTGCTTACAAGCCTTACTCCGGGACAGCAGGTTATCAAAATCGTAAATGAAGAGCTGATTGCCCTTATGGGTGACAGCAATGCAAGAATAAACTTCCCTTCAAAACCGCCTTGCGTTATTATGATGTGCGGTCTTCAGGGTTCAGGTAAAACTACTCACGCCGCTAAGCTTGCAAAGTTCTTCAAGGAACAGGGCAAGCGTCCGCTGCTGGTAGCCTGTGACGTTTATCGTCCTGCTGCTATCAACCAGCTTCAGGTTGTGGGTAAAAAGGCTGATGTTAAGGTCTTTGAAATGGGACAGATTAACCCTGTTACCATTGCAAAGGAAGCTGTAAAGCACGCCAAGGACCACGGAAATGACGTGGTGCTCCTCGATACCGCAGGTCGTCTGCATATCGACGAGGAGCTGATGGATGAACTTAAAACCATCAAGGCTGAAACATCACCTGATGAAATTATGCTTGTAGTCGATGCCATGACTGGTCAGGACGCTGTAAATGTTGCGAAGTCATTTGACGATGCACTGGGTATTGACAGCGTGCTTATGTCAAAGCTCGATTCTGATACAAGAGGCGGTGCGGCATTGTCCGTTCTCGCTGTTACAGGTAAGCCAATCAAGTTCGTGGGTACAGGTGAAAAGCTTGGGGACTTTGAACAGTTCCACCCCGAAAGAATGGCTTCCCGTATCCTCGGAATGGGCGATATGCTCACTCTTATCGAGCGTGCACAGTCCACATTTGACGAGGAAAACACCAAGAAGCTCGCAGGAAGACTCAAGGAAAACAGCTTTGACCTTACAGACCTGCTTGACCAGATGAAGCAGATTAAGAAAATGGGTGCTTTAAAGGACATTTTCAAGATGCTTCCGGGTGTCGGTAACAAGATTGACGATATGGATATTGATGACAGACAGCTTAACCGTGTCGAGGCAATGATTTTGTCAATGACTCCTGCGGAAAGAGCTAAACCGTCCATTATCGACCCTAAGAGAAAGCGCAGAATTGCGGCAGGCAGCGGTAACACTGTTGCTGACGTAAACCGTTTGCTCAGACAGTTTGAGGAAATGCAGAAGATGATGAAGCAGATGGGTGTTATGGGCAAGAACGCAAAGGGCAAGAAGAACAAGCTTCGTCTTCCTCCGGGAATGATGCCGCCTATGAGATAAACGATGGACATAGTTTATTTCGTACTTTTCGCCGCTGTTGGATTATTCAACGTGCTGGCGGGGGTGCTGGATTTCAAGTGGTATGTTGATTACTGGGTGATGAGAAATCCCATGAAACAGCCCACGAAGAAACGGCGCAGAAAGTGGCGTGTGCTGCTGTGCATTGCAGGGGTAGCGCTGATTGCTTTCGGTGCGGTGTTTTACACGGGGATAATTTGAGGTGACAAAATGAACATAGCATTTATGATAATTATGGCGCTTGGCGGAATTTTTTCAATCTGCGGTGCAATTTTCAACTGGGATTTCTTCTTTGAAAACTACAAGGCAAGACCCGTTGTAAAGCTTATCGGAAGAAACGGCGCAAGAGTTTTCTATGTGCTTGTTGGTTTGTTTTGCATAGTTTGCGGAATAATGTTCGTTGTTCTCACATCTTAATTCGTTCATTACGTTGAAAAACGTTTTGATATAAAGTCAATGAAATTTTAATTCGGAGGTGAATATAAATGGCAGTTAAAATCAGACTCAGAAGAATGGGTGCTAAGAAGGCTCCTTTCTACAGAAT
>JAZSHA010000216.1:0-12372 GCA_045533025.1 Oscillospiraceae bacterium | reverse complement strand
CAATAGGATTGTTCTGTTTAAGTTCCAGAATAAACTGGTCAGGAAAAGCCATTAAAGTTTCCAGCCTTTCGGTATAAACAATTCATTGTAAAGGTTGACAGCATAAACATCTGTCATACCTGCAATATAGTCACACACAGCGCGTTCCTTGTCAAAGCGTACCATAATTTTTTTGTAGTCCTCAGGCATCTTATCAGGGTTGCGCAGGAAGTACATATAAAGTTTCTCAACTAAAGCTTTAGCCTTAGCCTCCTCAGCCTTAGCTACCGAATTCTTATAAACATTAGCAAACATAAAGGAGCGTAGTTCATCGTGAGCTTCCTTTACATCAACACTCATTTTAATATCCTGTACGCCATTATTTATAATGGACATAATCAGTGTTGTGATACGTTCGCTTTTGGTGTGCCCAAGTATGTCAGTAGCGGATTTCGGTAAATCCGATTCTTTAAGCATACCTGCACGGATAGCATCGTCAATATCGTGGTTTATGTAAGCAATTTTATCAGCCAGCCTTACAATGTATCCTTCCTTAGTAACAGCAACCTTGTTTGTGTGGCAGGCAATACCATTTTTAACCTCATAAGTAAGATTAAGACCCTTGCCGTTTTTTTCTATGTAATCAACAACACGAACGCTTTGTAAATAGTGGCAGAAACCATACGGACAGATTTCATTAAGAATATCTTCACCTGAATGACCAAATGGAGTATGTCCCAAATCGTGTCCCAAAGCAATAGCCTCGGTCAAATCTTCATTAAGGCGAAGTGCATTTGCAATTGTTCTTGCAATCTGAGAAACCTCAAGTGTATGAGTAAGCCGTGTACGGTAATGGTCACCAACAGGGGAGAGGAATACTTGCGTTTTTTGTTTTAAGCGTCTGAAAGCATTAGAATGGAGAATTCTGTCTCTGTCTCGCTGAAATTCAGTTCTGATAGGACATTTAGGTTCACTGTGCACACGTTGACCGGTTCCTTTTGAAGTCCAAGCGTCCTCACAAAGAAAACCAAGCTCCATAATTTCTGTTTGCTCTCGTATTGTCATAGTGCCCATTCCTTTCTGAAGTTATCTTAAAAAATCATTGTTTAATAAATTCTGACATAAAATAATAAATAACATCTATATATACAAATTTATTCTAAAAAAAACCTTGCACAAAAAATAAATTTGTCTGTAATTACAATTATTCAAGCAAAATTCTCAAAACATTCGTCACTTTGCTCAATAAGAATATTTCCGTTTGTTGTATCAATCAGCTTTTCTTTGAGTTTTTCAGTCAAATCGCTCTTTACAAGCATTTTAACCGTAACATCTGAAGCAAAAACTGTATCTAAAATTTTTGTTTCAAATTCTGGGAGTATATAGCTGATTTTACCGTATAAATTATAATCAACAGTAATATTGATAGGGTAGCACCTGCACATTATCAAGCGTTCAGCAGCCTCGACAGCGATTTTGGCACTGTGAGAATATGCCCTTACCAAACCACCGCCGCCAAGAAGGATACCTCCGAAATAACGTGTCACAACGCAGCAAACGTCAGTTAATCCTTCCTTTTGAAGCACATCAAGAACAGGCACTCCAGCAGTACCTTGAGGTTCACCATCATCTGAATAACGTGATGTTGACCCCTCACGCAAAATGTAAGCATAAACATTATGAGTGGCCTTGCGGTGCTTTGCACGAATTTCATTAATAAAATCAACAGCCTCGTCGTTTGTCTCAACGTGTTTTATATAACCTATAAATTCTGATTTGCGCTCAATAAATGATGCCTCCGCAAAACCATTTATAGTGGAATAATCATTGTTCTGCATATAAAAACAACTACTTTCTCAGTAAAAAATAAGCCTGCGTAAAACCTACGCAGGCTTTTGGAATTACTTATCAAGACCAAAACGCTTCTTAAATCTGTCAACACGTCCGCCTGTATCAACAAGCTTCTGCTTACCAGTATAGAAGGGGTGACACTTGGAACAGATTTCAACCTTGATGTTCTCCTTTGTAGAACGAGTATTGATTACGTTACCGCATGCACAAGTGATAGTAGTTTCCTTGTAATCAGGATGAATACCGGATTTCATTAATAACACCTCATTTCTTTCCAATATATATGATTTGCATAGCAGCCCATCACAATATATCGGACAGTAGTGCTAATAAATCACTTACGGTAATAAATTATATCATAAACAGATTATTTTGTCAATAGGTAAAATAAAAATATGTGTGCAGAATCGTCTGCACACATATTAAAAATTACTTGAAATTACTTATAAAGAACGATTAAGAATTCGCCGCCCTTAGTTACACTATCAAATGTGCACTTACCATTGGTGCCGATTGTAGCACTGTCAACGAGGGAAAGGTTATTCTTGGAAGCATTGTAACGATAAAGCTTAGCCTTGTAGCCTGCACGCTTAGCATTGAACTTAACAGTAACATCGGAAGTAAAACCAAATGAACCTTCATCAATAGAAATCTGAGCAGAGCTTACTGCATCATTCTTCTTGTAAGCAGCCTTAATGAGCTTATCGGAAATGCTCTTTGTGTTGTATTCAGTATCAAGTTCAACATCCTTAGCGGAAGTAACATCCTTACCGTTTACAGTAAATGTAACACCATTATCGAGAACAAATTTAACAGTAACATTTCTGCCGTCGATAGCGGAAAGTACAGAAGAAGGAACTTCAGTTTCCTTGTTCATATCAACAGTTACAGAAGAACCGTTGCTTACCTTCTTAAGGTAGTTTGCAATGTTTTTCCAGCCCTTTTTGTTGCCAACAGTAGCAGTAGTTGTGTCCTTGCTGCTGGAGGAAGAAGCATTGTTCTTGCTGAGCCAATAATAGTAATATGGGTCATCATAATAACCGTAGAGGTAATCATAATAATTATAGCCATAGAGGTAATTATAATAATAATCATAATAGCTGTCGTTAAATACTACAACATTACTGGAATTGCTGTTGGAAGCACTCAAAGCAGCAGAATATGTAGTATAGAACTTACCTGTTACAGAGGAAAAATAATTTGTTGGAAGTGTAGAGTAGTCACTAACCCATGTGATAAGGCTTGTTTTTCCGTTTGCTGCAGAGTATGCAGAAGCATATGTAGGATAATACTTTCCGCCAACCAGATATACAGAAGTTGAGTCAGTAGTTGAAACTGAACCCTGACTAATTTTTACAGCATTATCCAAGAGAAGGCCGACTGTTTCGGTATGGTATTTACCATTTTCAGGGTCAAACCAGCATTCAGTAGAAGAATAGTTTGAAGGCTTGGAAGATGTAAATTTTGTAGTACCTGTAGCAGCCTTAAGGCTTTCGAGGTTTGGATACCATGTATTAGTAACATTGCTGAAATAAACTGTTGGAGAAGAATATCTGTATAAAGATGGGATTTGATACTGACCTGTTACAGTACTTGTGGAAGATGAAGAGGTCTTGTATTCTGTAGAACCTGTTACATTTGTCTTGTAAACTTTTCCATCTTTAACATAAACAGTAGCACCAAGTGATGAAACATTTAGCTTAGAATAGTTTGAACTTGCAGCTTTTGCATCAGCTTCATTTGCGTAATATGTAGTAACTTTTTCATCGAGACCATCACTGTTTTTTTCAGTTGTTACAACTACATAAACATCACCGGATAATTTACCGTCCTCTACCTGTGCTGCACTTGCTGCAATACCCATAGTAGAAACAACAGTAGCACCTGCAAGAGCAATTGCAGCAATTTTGCTTATTGTTTTCTTAGCCATTTTAATATCTCCTTTACAAATTAATTATCAAATAATGCGGAATAAAAATTCTGCTCAATTAACAGTATACTATAAATTTTTAATTTTGGCAATAGTTATTTCACCAAAATATATTACAATTTTATGACGGATTGAGAAAAATAAGAGTAAAAAAGTTACAAAATGTCATAAAAATGTAACTTTTAAATATAAATTTTACTGAATTGTAATCTGGGCTGTAAAATCTTCGGCACATGGACGCACTGTTCTTGAAGCAAGACCATAAAGATTTGTTGCACGATTGGAAATATCAGCAAATCTGTTGATTGGTGGCTTTTGAAGCTCAACGATATCCTTAAGGGAAGTGCCGAAAGGAATAGCATATTTGTTGCCCTCAGCTTTTTCCTTTGCAGCCTTGAGGATTTCAGTACCCTTTTCATTAAACGCAAGAACTCTTCCATAAGGTGGCATAATCATAAGGTCGGAGGCCTTGATGCCAAGATACATATTAAGAAGGACTCTTCTCATCTTAGCTGTAGTGTAGCGCTTTGTATCGACAGCTTCAAGGAATTCATCAATAGAGTTGGATTTAATAGCAGATGCAAAAATAAGGTTAGCAAGTCCCGGATCAACATCTGCAACCTCTGCAATCAGCGGAGGAATAGCTGTACGAAGAACATAAAGAAGCTCACGTTCAAGATTATCAAAGTATGCAAGCATTTCCTTGTCATCATATTCTGCAACGATGTCAGCCATATCCTTAGGAACATATGCACTGATGTCTTCGCCATCTTCGATCATCTGACGAAGAAGTGAACCGCTTGCAATTCCGTCAGCAGCAGTCATGCTGTCATGTTCTGCACCCTTTCTCTTGACAGTGAATGTTTCCATTTCAAGGTTAAGCATTTTAAGAGCTTTAAGATATTCAACAGCGAGAGTGTTGTTAGGGGAGTCGAAAACGGAAGAAATAATAGGACCGTGTTCAATACCAATAATCTGTTGAACAGCCTGAGGGAAGGACATTCCCTGTTCAAGATATGGTTTTACTTTTTCAGGTGTTGTAGCGCTGATGGAAGCCATAGCCGCATTTTTGAGAAGTGACATATCACCGCATTCGCTTCCGAAGGAAATTCCGTCAACACAACCAAGTGCACCAAGCATCATAACACCTGCACGAGCAAAATAATTTGCGCTGGAAAGGGAATATACAACAGGCATCTCAATAACAAGGTCAACGCCGTTGTTTACAGCAACCTTAGCTCTTGCAAACTTGTCAATCATTGCAACGTCGCCGCGCTGAACGTAGTTACCGCTCATAATTGCAACAATGTGAGTAGCACCATGCTTTCTTGTTTCTTCAATCTGATGAATGTGACCGTTGTGGAACGGATTATATTCACAAATAATACCGTAGGTTTTCATATTGTTCAATCCTTTCTTTTGAGGAGCATAAGGATACAGCACACCTATAGCGTGCCAAACCCATACATTTATATACTATATGATTTTATAATGCTAAATATTGATTTTTTTTTGCTATATTCTTAAAATATTGTGAAACCCTTGATTTTAGTCACATTTTGTAATAGTATATAAAGGTATGATTAGAATTTTTTGAAAGGAAGTTCAAAATTATGATTATTCTCGTAGTAAATGCAGGAAGCTCATCTCTTAAGTATCAGCTTCTCAACATGGAAGACGAAAGCGTTATCGCAAAGGGTAACTGCGACAGAATCGGTATCGGCGGTCACGTTTCCCACAAGACATTCGACGGCAGAGCTGTTGATATGGACTGCGATTTCCCAACACACACAGAAGCTTTTGAAAAGCTCGTTGAAGTTCTCACAACAGGCGACGCTGCTGTAATCAAGTCTATGGACGAAATTTCCGCAGTAGGTCACAGAATTGTGCAGGGCGCTGAAATCTTCGATAAGACAACTCTCGTAACAGATGAAGTTATCCAGCAGATTGATGACCTTCAGGATCTCGCTCCTGTACATAACCACCCACACGCACTCGCACTCTGGGCTTGTAAGAAGGTTCTCCCTGAGAACGTTCCTCAGGTTGTTGTATTCGATACAGCATTCCACCAGACAATGCCGGCAAAGGCTTATATGTTCGGTCTTCCTTACGAGGATTACGAAAAGTACCACGTTAGAAAGTATGGCTTCCACGGTACTTCCCACAGATTTGTTTCCGCAGCACTTGCTGAAGCAATGGGTAAGGATATCAAGGACCTCAAGATTGTTTCCTGTCACCTAGGTAATGGTTCTTCCATCACAGCTGTTGACGGCGGTAAGTCTGTTGATACATCTATGGGCTTCACACCACTCGACGGTGTTGTAATGGGTACAAGAACAGGCTGCGTTGACCCATCTGCTGTAACATTCGTTGCTGAAAAGCACGGCTTTACAACAAAGGAAATGAGCGACTATATGAATAAGAAGTCAGGCTTCCTCGGCGTTTCGGGTATTTCCTCTGACAATAGAGATATCTCCGCTGCTGCTGCTGAAGGTAACGAAAAGGCTCAGCTTGTTACAGATATGCTTGTATACGAAATCAAGAAGTACATCGGCGGTTACGCTGCTGCAATGAACGGTCTTGACGCTGTTCTCTTTACAGGCGGTATCGGTGAAAACGCTGCTGAAGTTCGTGAAGCAGTTTGTGCAGATATGGACTTCTTCGGTATCAAGATTGACAATGAGCTCAACGCAACAATCCATGGCAAGCTCACAAAGCTTTCCACACCTGACTCCAAGGTTGAGGTTTGGGTTGTTCCAACAAACGAAGAGCTTCTTATTGCAAGAGATACACTCGCACTCATCTCCAAGTAATCAAAAGTTTTGTAAAGCCGTTTCTGATTTGGTTCAGAAACGGCTTTTTTTATCGGAGGTAATGTATGGAATTATGGGACTTATATGACGAAAACAGAAATCCAATCGGCAGAGAACACATTCGCGGCAATGAAATTCCCGACGACTGTTACCATATTGTTGTCCACGTCTGGATACATAACAGCAAGGGGCAGTATCTTATTTCACAGCGTTCAGCAAATCGTCCTACCTTTCCGCTTATGTGGGAAACGGTTGGCGGCTCAGTGCTGAAAGGTGAAAGAAGTTTGCAAGGCGCAATCCGTGAAGTGAAGGAAGAAGTCGGAATTGATATAATCGGTACGGAAAACAACATTGTTTTCTCACAGGTGCGTAAGCAGATTAACGGCAAGAAATTCAACGATATTCTTGACGTGTGGCTGTTTGAATATAACGGCAGCGTTCAGCTTGGAAATGCCACAACCGACGAGGTTGCACAAACAAAATGGCTTACCGTTGCCGAAATAAAGGAGCTTTACAAAACAGGTCAGCTTGTATCAACGCTGGGATACTTCTTTGATAAGATTGGAGGTCAAAATGAGTAATCAGAACATTTTCGATAACGAAACTTTTTTCAACGGCTACAAGGAATTGCGTGCAAAAGATATATGCCTGAATGACCTTTTGGAGCAACCTGCAATGGCGGAAATGCTCCCCGACCTGACAGGAAAGACCGTTCTTGACTTAGGCTGCGGCTGCGGAAAAAATTGTCTTGATTTTGTGCAGCGTGGAGCGTGTAAAGTTATTGGACTTGACATATCTGAGAAAATGCTTGGAGTTGCACGAAAAGAAGCAATGCACGAAAATATCAAGTATATCCGTATGAGTATGACAGAAATCAGCAAGCTGGAAATGAAATTTGATTTGGTGTACAGTTCGTTAGCTTTACACTATATTGAGGACTTCGGTGCACTTATGACCGATATATACAACCTGCTTAACGTCGGCGGAACACTCCTTTTCTCTCAGGAGCACCCCATTATTACCGCAACTGTCGACGAAAGTAACGCTCACTTCAACTATGACGAAAACGGTCAGCGTGTTTCCTATACCTTTTCCGATTATAACAGGGTAGGCAAGCGTGAAAAGAATTGGTTTGTCGACGGTGTGATAAAATATCACCGCCCTATGGGACAGCTTCTCACCGAAATCATCAGCAGCGGACTTACCCTGAAAGAAATTGTTGAGCCGATTCCGAAGCCGTGGGCGATAGAAAAGCTCCCGACTATTGTCAAGGAGTACATCAAGCCGAATTTTCTTATCGTCAAGGCTGTGAAAGAGTAGTTGCAAAACAACAGAAAATCTGATATAATATCACTTGAAACCAAATTAAAAGGAGAACAACTATGACACAGGAAAAAATCAATAGAATAAACGAGCTTGCAAGAAAATCCCGTACCCCCGAGGGTCTTACCGAGGAGGAAAAAGCTGAGCAAGCACAGCTTCGTCAGGAGTATCGTGACGGCATCAAGGCTAACCTTACAGGTCAGCTTCAGAATATTGAATTCGTTGACAAGAAATAAGGAGTAACAACATGCTTGATTTTGACATCTCAACTCTTCCCACGCCCTGTTATGTAACGGACGAGCGTCTGCTTGTAAAAAATCTCGAAATCCTCAAATCTGTGCAGGACAGAACAGGCTGTAAAATTCTTCTCGCACAAAAAGCTTTTTCAATGTACAGTACCTATCCGCTTATCAGCAAGTACCTTGCAGGTACAACTGCCAGCGGACTTTTTGAAGCCAAGCTTGGCAAGGAAGAAATGCCTGAGGGCGAAACCCACGTCTATGCACCAGCCTATAGCGAAAAGGACTTCGCCGAAATCGTAACCGTTGCTGACCATATCGTGTTCAACAGCTTTGCACAGTACGAAAAATACTATCCAACCGTGCAGAAAAGTGGACACAAAATTGAAGTGGGCATCCGCATCAACCCCGAGTATTCCGAAATTGAAACGGATATCTACAACCCTTGCTTCAAAAATTCACGTTTAGGAACAATCCTCGCCGAGTTCCCCGAAACACTTCCTGAGGGAATAAGCGGACTCCATTTCCATACAATGTGCGAGCAGGGCGCAGACGTCCTTGAACGTACAATTGCAGTTGTGGAAGAAAAATTCGGAAAATACCTCTACAACTTGAAATGGCTCAATTTCGGAGGCGGTCACCATATTACCCGTGACGATTACGACGTGGAAAAG
This sequence comes from Oscillospiraceae bacterium, assembly GCA_045533025.1. Taxonomy (GTDB): domain Bacteria; phylum Bacillota; class Clostridia; order Oscillospirales; family Ruminococcaceae; genus RGIG8773. The sequence goes on along the minus strand of JAZSHA010000216.1, from coordinate 3,563 downwards.
CTGGTGCAGATTGTTGACCGCGTGCAGAAAAAGTATGATATTCAGGTGTACCTCGAACCCGGTGAAGCCGTTGCACTTAACGCAGGCTACCTTGTAACCGAAGTCCTCGACACGCTGAAAAACGGAATGAACTTGGCAATTCTCGATACCTCAGCAGCGTGCCATATGCCCGACGTGCTGGAAATGCCGTACCGCCCCAATATTATCGGTGCAGGTATGCCCGACGAGAAGCCTTATACCTATCGTTTCGGCGGACCAACCTGCCTCGCAGGCGATATTATCGGCGACTATTCCTTTGATAAGCCGCTGAAAGCAGGGGACAGACTTGTTTTCTGTGATATGGCGATTTATTCAATGGTCAAGAACAATACCTTTAACGGTATGCCGCTTCCTGCAATAGTGCTTCATACTCTTGACGGCGAAAACAAAATCATCAAGCAGTTTGGCTATGAGGATTTTAAGTGCAGACTTTAATAATCAATAGTTTACCCCGAAAAGAAATCAATCTTTTCGGGGTAATTTTACTTTGCGTTCTTATAAGAAATCGCAATATGGCACGGCGCAAAAATAACCGCAGAAACAATCAACAATACCGACCTGCACATTATTCCGCTGAACAGAAATATAACCGACGGAATAATCGAGAGTGTCAATGCTCTGAATACACTGTTTTTCCTGAAACAAACAACCCATATTGCACAATATGTCAGCACCAATATCGCATTTATAATCAGATAAACAGCAAATGCTTCATCTGACCACCAACCAAACCAGGTACCAGGAATGTTGATTATCATAAATCCGAAACAGCCGAAACGTCCGATTTGTTCAAGAATTTCAATAGCCTTGTTATCCCACTTGTTTTCAAAACCGCCCTTGCACTTTATCGCAAAAACAATATTCGGTATCATAATAATGATAATGAAAATCAGCCCGAAAATATTGAACCATTCCAAGTTAAACATCTCCTATAATTTAAGCGGCTTATGAAAAATCAAAAGCCGCTGTAATTTTATCTGTCAGAAAGTGACTTGTAATCCTTGTGTGGCTGTACACTTCTGTAAGCAGGACGGATAATCTTGCCCGTGTTGAGAAGCTCCTCAATTCTGTGAGCAGACCAGCCTGCAATTCTTGCAATAGCAAAAATCGGAGTGTAAAGCTCAGGCGGAAGCTTCAGCATGCTGTAAGCAAATCCGCTGTAGAAGTCAATGTTTGCGGAAACACCCTTGTAGATGCGTCTTTCCTTAGCAATAACCTCAGGAGCAAGCTGCTCAATTTTCTTGTAAAGAGCATATTCTTTTTCCATATGCTTTTCCTCTGAAAGACTCTTAACAGCCTTTTTGAGAATTGCAGCTCTCGGGTCGGAAACAGAATAAACAGCGTGACCCATACCATAGATAAGACCTGAACGGTCAAAGGCTTCCTTGTGGAGCAGCTTTGTAAGGTAATCACGGATTGCATCATCGTCAGTCCAGTCGGAAAGCTTGTTTTTCATATCCTCAAACATCATCGTAACCTTGATGTTTGCACCGCCGTGCTTAGGACCCTTCAAAGAGGAAAGTGCCGCAGCAATTGCGGAGTAGGTGTCAGTGCCAGAGGAAGTTACAACGTGAGTTGTAAATGTTGAATTGTTACCGCCGCCGTGTTCAGCGTGAAGCACCAATGCAAGGTCAAGAATATGCGCTTCAAGCGGAGTGAATGAACTGTCAGGGCGAAGCATATGCAGAATATTTTCCGCAGTAGAATATTCTGGAACAGGCTGATGAATGAAGAAGCTTTCACCATCGTGATAATATGATTTAGCCTGATAGCTGTAAACCGCAATAAGAGGAAACAGAGCAATCAGTTCTAAAGACTGGCGAAGAACATTTGGAATGGAAGTGTCATTCGGCATATCATCATATGAATAAAGTGTAAGCACACCTCTTGCAAGACCATTCATAATGTCATTGCTTGGTGATTTCATAATTATATCACGAACAAATGTGGTAGGAAGCTGTCTGTAATCAGAAAGAATTTTGCTGAATTTCTTCAGGTCAGACGTATCGGGAAGCTCACCGAAAAGAAGAAGATATGTAATCTCCTCAAAGCCAAAGCGTTTATCATGAGTAAAGCCTGCAACAAGGTCATTGATGTTGTAGCCTCTGTAGTAAAGTTCACCCTCGCAAGGAACAGATTCGCCATCAACTGTTTTAGAAGAAATAATCTCCGAAATCTCTGTAAGTCCCGCAAGTACGCCCTTACCGTTAATATCTCTCAATCCTCGTTTTACATCGTATCTGGTGTAAAGCTCAGGGTCAATACGGTCATTCTTACTGCAAAGTGAAGCAAGGTCAACAATATCCTGTGTAACCTTGGAAAAATTATATACGGAACCCATACGCTATCCGTCCTTTCTTTGAAAAATAAAAATACTAATTAATTTATTATATCATATTTTCAATATAAAATCAAGATAATTTTTTCATATTTAGAATGCTGACAATAAACAACAAAGTTTTTGTATAAAAGCTATTGTAATTCACGGCGATTTATAATATAATAAATATGTATATATCAATGATTTTCGTTGTTTTACGATAAATTTCCCCATATTTTAAGTAAAGGGTGATACTATGGCAAACGAAGAAAAAACAATAGTTGAAGTTGCCGAAGAAAATATAACTAAGAAGAAATCGGCGTCCAAAAAGACAACCTCAAAAAAGAGTACCTCGAAGTCTCCTGCAAAGAAAAAAGAACCTAAGATTCTGCGTCCTCAGGAGGAATCTGAAATTTTTGCGCTTGATATCGGTACAAGAACAATTGTTGGAATAATCGGTCATATGTCCGAGAGTACTTTTTGTATTGACCACGCAATTTCTGTGCCCCATAAACAGCGTGCAATGATTGACGGTCAGATTGAGGATATCCCTGTTGTTGCTGATGTTGCAAAGCAGGTTAAGGAAAAGCTTGAAGCAAAATCAGGTATAAAGCTTTCCCGTGTTGCAATTGCGGCTGCTGGTCGTGCACTTAAAACACATAGCACGGAAATGTCCTTTGATATTAAGGATAAAGAGGTTATTACTCAGGACGATGTAAAAGCCTTTGAGCTTGAAACTGCACTCAAAGCACAGGACGAGCTTGATGCTGAAACAACTGATATGAATGGCTCGTTCTATTGCGTAGGTCATACGGTTATCCAGTATCTGCTGGACGATTATAAAATCAAATCCCTTGTAGGACATAAGGGCAGAAAGGTAACTATCGAGCTTATTGCAGCATTCCTTCCAAGTCCAGTTGTAGAAAGCCTTTACGCAGTAATGGATATGAACGGACTTCAGGTAGCAAGCCTGACCCTTGAACCTATCGCCGCAATGAATATTATTATTCCTCCCGAAATCCGACTTATCAATGTCGCTCTTGTAGATATCGGCGCAGGTACTTCGGATATCGCTATCGCACAGAACGGAAGTATCGTTGCATATGCAATGTCAACCATAGCAGGCGATGAAATTACCGAGGAAATAATCAGAAAATACATAGTTGACTTCGCAACAGCGGAAGATATCAAGCTTAGCAGTTAT
>JAZSHA010000151.1:0-2670 GCA_045533025.1 Oscillospiraceae bacterium | reverse complement strand
GACGCAGCAATGAAGATTGCAAGGGCGATAATCTTGCTGAAAGGAACAAAATCCGTCAGCAGGAAGAACACGAAAAACGGAACGAGAATTACTCTCAGAAGCGTAAGCTTATTCGGCAGATTCATACACAATCTCTCCAATCAAATCATAGTCAAGAACATCGTCAATTCTTACCTTTACAAAGCATCCGGGGAATGGCTTCTTGTCAGGTGCGGTGAAGAAAATCTTACCGTCAATTTCGGGAGCGTCAGCGGCGCTTCTTCCGAACCAGCATTCGCCGTAACGGTCAAAGCCCTCGGTAACAACTTCAAGAGTCTTGCCGATGAGAGCGTTGTTCTTCTTTTCAGCAATAACCGACTGCTGTTCCATAATGATTTCAGCACGATGCTCACGTACTTCCTCGTCAACCTGACAATCCATTTCAGCGGCAGGTGTGCCCTCCTCCTCGGAGTAAGGGAAACAGCCAAGTCGGTCAAATTCCATTTCGTTTACAAATTCAGCAAGATGGTTGAACTGTTTCTCGGTTTCGCCAGGGAAGCCTGTAATGAGAGTTGTACGGATTACAATACCCTCAACCTTGTCACGGATTTTCTTGATTACCTCACGAAGGCTTGCTTCCGTGCCCTGACGGTGCATAGCCTTGAGAATTGCATCATCACAGTGCTGAATAGGCAGGTCTATGTACTTGACAATCTTATCTTCCTTTGCCATAACATCAAGAAGCTCGTCAGTAATTCTCTCAGGGTAGCAGTAGAGAATTCTTATCCATTTCAGCTCCTCAATCTTGCAAAGCTCTGTAAGAAGTTCAGGGAGCATATACTTGCCGTAAAGGTCAATACCATAGCGTGTTGTGTCCTGTGCAATAACGTTCAGCTCACGTACGCCTTCAGCAACAAGCTTTCTTGCCTCGTCGAGAAGAATTTCCATCGGTACGCTTCTGAATTTTCCTCTGATATCAGGGATTGCACAGTATGAGCAACGGTTGTCGCAGCCCTCTGCAATTTTCAGATAGGAAGTAAAGGAAAGAGTTGTAAGAACACGTCCGCCTGTGAGGGAAAGCTTTTCCTTGTCGTCAAAGGCTTCAACACGTTCGCCCTCCATAATCTTTTCAAGCACAGAAACAATATCCTCGTTACAGCCGATACCAACAACAGCGTCAGACTCAGGGATAAGCTCGGAAACTTCCGCTCTGTAGCGCTCGGAAAGACAGCCTGTAACAACAATTTTTTTGATACGTCCCTCATTCTTGAGCGCAACAAATTCAAAAATAGTTTCAATAGCTTCCTGCTTTGCAGACTCAATAAATCCGCAGGTGTTTATGATTGCAATATCCGCCAGTGCCGCATCTTCGATAAGCTGATAGCCTGCCTTCTGAATTTTGTAAAGCATTCTTTCAGCGTCAACCTGATTTTTTGAGCAGCCAAGGGATACCATACCTACTCGTACAGCCATAGTATACTTCCTTTTTTATTTATTTTGTTCGAATATTATTGCGGGCGACTGATAGCCGCCCCTACAATTTTTATTTAACCAAGCAATCCCCGATGTTTTTCTGCAACGCAGAAAAACTCGGAACTAAAATCTTTAGATTTTAGTTTCCTGTATATTCTACGATTTCAACGCTTTCCATCATAACCTGTGTGAGAGGCTTGTCGTTTTCACCTGTTTCAACCGCAGCCATTGCACGTACAACGTCCATACCCTCGAATACCTGACCGAAAACTGTGTATCCGCCGTCAAGGAATGGTGTGCCGCCTACCTCGTTGTACTTTTCAATAACATTTGCAGGCCAGTAATATGATGGGTCGCTTGCCATAAGTTCTTCACAGGAATACTGCGTATATCCGTCAGGTGTGTTTACAATATAGAACTGGCTTCCGTTTGTGGAGGTTGCACCGCTGTTTGCATAAGCAACCGCACCTGTAAAGTGATAAAGATTTTCGTCAGTGCCGCCCTCAAACTCTTCGCCCCAGATAGACTTGCCGCCTGTGCCGTTGCCCTTAGGGTCACCGCCCTGATTCATAAAATTAGGGATAATTCTGTGGAAAATAAGCTCGTCATAGTAGCCCATTTCAGCAAGTCCAACGAAGTTTTCAACACCCTTTTCAGCGTCCTCAGGGAAAAGCTTGATTTTGATTGTGCCGTAGTCCTTTACATTGATAACTGCAATTTTTTCGCCAACCTCAGGCATAATGAAGTTGTGAATTTCAACATTTTCAGCAGGTGTGGCTGTAGTGCTGTTATTGACCTCAGATGGTGTATCGGGACTTCCCTTACATCCAGTAAAAAGGGTTACCGAAGCAGCTGCAAGCAGCGCAATAATCTTAATGTTCTTCATAATATTAATCTTCCTTTATAATTAAAATAAAATAATACCTATATATTATACTACAAACACGTCCTTTTGTAAAGCGTGAGACAGCATTATTTTCTGAAAATCCTGTAAAAATCATATAAAACCGGCTTCCGACCATTCAATCGGAAGCGCTAATTTTTATGCTGTAACAATCTTGCTTGCATCGTGGAGGTCGAGGTAATCAACAGCCCATTCACGCATCTTGTACTTGAGAATTTTACCTGCCGCATTCATCGGGAAGCCCTCAACAAAAGCGATATATCTTGGCACCTTGTGCTTTGCAAGTCTTTCGAGGGCGTACTGCTTCATTTCCT
>JAZSHA010000025.1:0-6118 GCA_045533025.1 Oscillospiraceae bacterium | reverse complement strand
CCTGTTGCCGAAGAAACAGAAGCTACAGAAACGGTATCCGCAGATGATACATCAGATTATGTGTATATTGCCGATGAATATCAATTTTATAATGCAATGTACAATAGTTTCGAAGAATTCAGAATAGAGAACAAAGAAAATAATGATGTTTTCTGTTCTCAGGCTTCCGAGTTGAATTCATATGTATCAGTAGTAGCCGAGAACACAATCGCAATAAGGGCACAAACCGAAATGGAAACAATATTATTTTTTACAGTGATTGCATTTTGCGGCATGGTCTGCGGTCTGCTGATTGCAAATTGTATTCGTAAGTAAGGGGAAACTTAAATGTTTAGTCCTGAAAGTACTGCTGAAGTGATTAAAGTTGCTGTGTTTGTTGGCTTCATTGGAATTGGCTTCGGCGCTCTTCTCGGTGTAAGCTGTCGGGTAATAATGTCGACAGTGAACATATTTAATAAAATTATTAAGTGAAAGGAGTTTTTCAGAATGGAAAAGGTAAATCCAAATGCTGTTACAGTTGTCGGCGTTGCTGAAAGAAAGGTTAAGATGAAGAAGGTTGTTTCTGCAATCTGTTCAGGTGCTCTTGCAATGTCTGTTGTTGCTGTAAGTGCCTTTGCAGAAGGTGAAGTTAATGCAGGTTCCGTTGATTACGGTTCTATCATTGAATCTATTACTACTGGCTTCGGTATAATCATTACAAACTGCGTAACAGTTGCATCTGCGGTTATTCCACTTGGTCTTGGTCTCCTTGGTCTGGGTAAGATTTGGGATGTTGCAAAACGTTTCTTTACTAAGACTACAAAGTAAAACCGTTTACACTTTTGGATGTAAACGCTATGGGTAGGGAATTTAATTGTTCTCTACCCTTATTTATTAGGTGGTGAATTTATGTTTGAATTTGTAGTGGGATTTGTTTTGGGTCTTGTAGTTCGGCGAGGTCGCAGACGGTTGAAAAGGTGGCTTGATAGAGAGTGATACAGTTATGGAGCGGAACACCTGGAAGCGGTAAGAGTTTGCATTGTGCACACGAAATCCGTGAGGATTTACGCTTTGGAAAAAATGTAATTTCTACTTGCTATATTGATACAACCTATTGTTTTATGAATAAGCTTCAAGAGCTGATTTTTACATTGAGTAAAGGTAAAATTCATCTGTATAACGAGGACGAACGTCAGAAAAATTTTCATTATATACCTATTGGAGAAATAACACCGCAATATCTTTATGAATTTGCAGCTAAATATCACAAATTTGGTAAGGAACATCAGACTACACTTGTTCTTGATGAATGTGTTGCAATATTTTCGCCTACAGTATTATCTGAAAATATAAAACGCTGGAACGAGTGGGACGAATTTTTCAGAAAACATAGACATCTTGGCTTTAATATTATTATCATTCCGCAGGCAAAGAAGCTCATCAGCCGTAAAGTAATTGAGTATTGCGAGTTTGAAGTTAAGCATTACAACAGAAAACATCACGGTAATTTCGGTTGGATTTTATCGGTATTTGTTGGCGGTCTGTTCTCTTATTCGGTATGTTGGCGAGGAACGAAGGAAAAACCTCTTGAACAAAAATTCTTTACATATCGCCGTTTATACGGTTCTATGTATAATTCTTATTCAATGTTTGATGAAACATTGTTACCATATAAAGAAGCTGAAAAGAAAAAGCTTGCCCAGGAGCTTGTGAACGTCCTTGCGGCTCGGGTAAAGCAAGAAGAACCTGCGGAACGTCAACGGCTCATCGGTGCTCTGTGCAGAAATTTAGAGGAAAGGAGAATGCATTTTGATTATACCAAATCTACATAGCATTTGTAAAAGGATATTAGCAATGGTTGTTGTATTGGTAATATTTCTGAAAGTGTTTATCATTGATGTATATGCTCTTTCGGCTGCTCCGATAATGGGTGAAGCTCTTGTTGAAGTTTTCTCTGCACTTCTTTTAGCTTCGGGTTATACTTCTGAAGAAGTAGGCGAAATGTCCTGGAATGATGCAAAAACAGCTATTAATGAATGTATTTCATCAGGTTCAATTAATCCTTTGCAAGTTGTCGGAGATGTAACAATTGACGGTGTTACAAAGAAGATGAATTATATAGAATGGATTGATGAAAATGCTAAACGAGCTCAAGCTGTTAATTCTGTCATTACTTCCGATACTTTCGGAACTATTACAAATGTTGCTGTGAAAACAGCTCTTAGTAATTCATTGCCTGGAACTATTGGAAGTTGGGTTAATAATCTTACACAAGAAGATGTTGTTGCAACTCCTACAACGGATATAAAAGGTTATGGCTGTAAAGTTGTAATCTATAAAAATTTTGGCTCGGGTTATGTTGAAGCGTCTTATTATGCTGATTATGCTATTGTTTCTGAAACTGGTAGTGTTAATATATATGGTGAAACTTGTTATTTTGAACGTTCTGACGGTAAATTTCCTCAAACTGTTTCGGGTGGTTGGTCTTTATCTTCGAGCGAAACATATATAGGCTTTTACGGTGATATCCGTTATGAGGACGGAACACAGGCACCAACAGATGATGAAACAACTACAGAAGTCGGAGAAACAGCAGACGGCGAAAAGGTAACACTTGAAAATATTCAAAGCGGTGCAGTAAGTGCAGATGATACTACACTTGATTATGACAAATTTAGTGATGAAGCTATTATAGATTTATTACAGCAAATTCTTGATACGATGGAAAATGTTCCAGTAATTGAGGAAAATGATACAACATATGATGATGCTAAAGAAAATATTCAAGCTTCTACTGGTGAATTGGATATTGCTGAATTAAACAATTTACAAATGCCATTGGGTATTATAGATGTTTTTCCATTTTGTCTTCCATTTGATTTTGTACGAGGTATGAAGCTTCTTTCTGCTAAGCCTGAAACACCTTATTTTGAAGTTAACATTGTTGTTCCTTCTTTTTTTGGAGTTCCTGAACAGAAATGGGATTTTGTAATAGATTTTGAAATGTTTGAACCTGTTGCAAAAATTACAAGATGGACTTCTTTGCTTTCATTTTCTTTTGTTCTTATTTTTCTTTCTACTAAGATAGTCAAGGGAGCTGGCTCATAATATGGTTGAATTTTTTGAAGGTATTAAAGAGGGTTTTCAAGGGTTTGTTGAAGCTTTAATTGATTTTCTTCCTACTTCTCCTATTGTATTTTTACAAACAATACCAGAGGTTGAAAAATACTTAGGTATGCTTAATTGGTTTATTCCTATATATACAATGATTGGTATGGTTGAAGGGTGGCTCATTGCAATTGGTTTATATTATATAGTACAAGTTATTTTAAGATGGATTAAAGTTGTTGAATAAAATTTTTTCGAGAAACCGAAGCGGAGCGAAGGAGAGGCTCGCAAAAATTTTATCAACAACTTTATATGAAAGGATGTTTATTATGGAAAAATTTATGGAAATTATTAATTATATTAATTCTCTTTTTTATGGTGAATATTGGTTTATAGCTTGGGGAATTATTCTTTTGATTTTTAGCTTTTTTGTAGTTCCTGAGATTCCAAAGCTTGTAAAGTCTTTCAAAGAAGCGAAAGAAAGAGGTAAAAAATAATGGATTTAACTTTAAAGCTTTCGGAAATTACTATTTTTGAATTTATTATAGTTATAGCTGCATTAGTATTTATTGCATTTATGGTTTGGTTTCTGTTACAAATGATATATTTACTGCTTGATGTATTGTTCTTTGTATTCTGTAAAAATAAATATCGAACAAGACGGCGTGATTTGTTATACATATATGCCTTAAAGGATATGGCAAAACATCGAAAGCAGGTCAGGAACGCACCAACAGAAAAAGCATTTTATTTATACTACAATCGAATGATAGGAGCTTATGAAAGTTATGTTGCTTTAGGGATTTTCAAAGATGATGTGTGCACTAAGTTGCTTGATGTTCGGGGTGTTTATGTTTGGAAACAAGAGAACGAAAAAAATGATTGTTAATTTTTGGGGCTCGAGGCGGAGAAATCCGCCTAACCCCCCTGGGCTAATTAGGGGGGTACAACCTAAATACAATATAATAAAAGGGTGATTGTTATGTCGAATGTAAAAAAGGGTTTATGTCCGTCCTGCGGAAAAGATAGAGAGCTTGCATACATAAAATTCGGTATTATTCAGGCAACAATGTGTCCGTATTGCCTTTCTAAGTACCTTGACAAGTGTATACTTCCGTTACTCCGTAAGAATAATGATGAAACAACCGATAGAACGCAAATAGGTGATACAGGTGTTGTTATTGGGGGTTTTCTGAATGGAGCAGAATAAAGTTATATATGACTGGCTCACGTTTACAACTCGCATACATAGCTTGACTGATGTGATTGAGCTTCTCGGTCTGATTGATATAAAGTTTGAAAATATGAAAGGACGATATTGTTACCAGGACCGTTTAAACTTTGGCGGTATAAATATTATGTATAATGGGCGTGAAGATATGGGAATATGCGTTGAATTCTCGGGACAAGGCTGTAGAGAGTTTGAAACATACGGCAATGGAGATTATCAAGCTATATTTGATTTAATCAATGAGCATTGGGACAAAGACAGCGAGAAGCGAGAAATGAATATATCTCGACTTGATGTTGCTTATGATGATTTTGTAGGTCTCCTGGACTTGAATTATTTAATGATGGCTGCACAAAAAGGCGAGTATGTGTCACGTTGTAAAGATATAGAGGTCATTTACAGTAACAAAGGTTGTTCTGTGTGTCACGGTTCCAGGTGTCAATCATCTGTGTATATCCGCATATATGATAAAAAAATGGAACGTAAGCGTGATGATTTGGAACACTGGGTTAGATGTGAAATAAAGTTAAAGGACGATACTGCAAGAGGTTTCATTAAGCTGTCAAATGATATCCGCAAGAATTATTTTGATGTACTCAATAACTATTTGCGGTATGTTGTACCGTCCGATAATACAACAAATAAAAGTATGCTTATGACTTCTCCTGAGTGGCTTCGGTTCATTGAGTCTTGGGAAACGGTTTCTATATTTGATAAGCCTGGAGCAGTTTATAATATAAGCAAGCTTGACGGCTATATCAATAATCAGCTGTCGGGAGCTCTCACAACATATATTGATGTAGTTGGTGTTACAACATTTATTAAAAATATTCGAGAGAGCAGAGCAGGGAAGAAGCTTAACCCTAAATATGAGCAGATACAAAAACAGTATGAAGCTAATGCTGACGGTATACTTGAATTTTTAAAGGAGCGAAATGCGTTATGAAAATATTATGTGCTTGTGAAGAATCGCAAGCGGTTACTATTCAGCTGCGGCAACTTGGTCACGAGGCTTACAGCTGCGACATACAAGATTGTTCGGGCGGTCATCCTGAGTGGCATATACAAGGTGATGTAATTCCACTTTTGTCTTACACCTGGGATATGATTATTGCCTTTCCACCGTGTACATATTTGACTGTTGCAGGAAATCGGCACTTGTCTACACCTGGCAGACTTGAAAAACGTGAAGAAGCTGCACAATTTTTTATGCAGTTTGTAAATGCAGATTGTCCGAGAATTGCAATAGAAAATCCTGTTGGATATATGAATACAGCGTATAAAAAGCCTACTCAGATTATAAACCCATATATGTTCGGAGATAACTGTAGAAAACGAACTTGTTTATGGTTAAAAGGTTTGCCGCCACTTGAACCAGATTATTTAATAGCTGCTCCAGAGCCTGTTTATATACAATCCAATGGTAAAAAAAGATATTGGGTTGAAACTCGCTGTTCATCTGACAGACAGAAAGAACGTTCTAAAACATTTCCTGGAGTGGCTGCAGCTATGGCTTGGCAGTGGACTTTTGCTTGTGAATATTTGGGGTATTGATATTATGAAACAAAAAGAAATATTTATGGCTTACTTGAATAATAACCGTGATAGGCTTGAAAAAGATGTTCGGGACTTACAGCATCGGCTTCGGTGCCGTGATTGTGATGCAATTGATTGTTTGGAGTTAATGCTTGCTCAGGAACGTCTATATGCCTTTGAGGAGTTCGCAAAGAATGCAAGGTCAATATTGAATTTGTCCGTGCCTGAACCTATGACGTATGTATCAATTGATGTTGATTATGC
>JAZSHA010000141.1:0-6511 GCA_045533025.1 Oscillospiraceae bacterium | reverse complement strand
TATTTACTGTTTTGTGGAAATAAATAATCTTAACCGCTTTTTAATCAATTTAATAATGTCTTTACTATATTTTAACTTATAAAATGATATGATATATAATATAGTTTTGTATATATTTACATATATAATAAGTAAAAATAAAAAGGAGCCATTATGAATTATTTTAATCAGAACACAAACGATGTATTGAAGAATCTTAATACTTCCCGTGAAGCAGGTCTTACAGCTGCACAGGTTGAAGAAAGTCGAAAAAAATATGGTGCTAATGTAATTGCTGAGGAAAAGCCCAAAAGCATTTTCAAAGTGTTTCTTGAGCAGTTTGCGGATTTATTGGTAATCATTCTTATTGTTGCATCACTCATTTCTGCATTTACAGGTAACATTGAAAGTACAATTGTAATTCTTGCGGTAATAACAGTCAACGCAATTCTTGGAACTGTTCAGCACATCAAGGCACAGAAATCCCTTGCAAGTCTTAAAGCAATGAGTGCACCTAACGCAAGAGTCATCCGTGACGGAAAGCAGGCTGAAATCCCGGCTTCCGAAGTTGTTGTTGGTGACATTCTTCTTATTGAAGCAGGTAATGTTGCTGCAGCAGACGGACGTATTCTCGAGGCGGCTTCATTACAGGTAAATGAAAGCGCACTTACAGGTGAGTCGCTCAACGTACTTAAAAACACAGACAAGATTGAAGCTGATGAGCTTCCTCTCGGTGACAGAGTAAATATGATTTATTCAGGTTCAAATATTTCCAATGGACGTGGCGTTGTAGCAGTTACGGGAGTTGGTATGAACACCGAAATTGGTAAAATTGCCTCTCTCATGCAGAACGCACAGAAGAAAAAGACACCTTTGCAGGCAAGCCTTGACAAATTCAGCAAGGTGCTTTCCTTTGTAATTATCGGTGTTTGTGTTGTTGTATTTGCGCTGACAAAGTTTGTAAACGGTCAGCCGCTTGAAGATGCGCTTATGTTTGCTATTGCACTGGCTGTTGCGGCAATTCCTGAGGCACTCAGCTCTATTATTACAATTTCCCTTGCTATTGGTACACAGAAAATGTCCCATCAGAAAGCTATCATCAAGGATTTGAAGGCAGTAGAGGGACTCGGCTGTGTTTCAATTATCTGCTCCGACAAGACAGGTACTCTTACACAGAACAAGATGACTGTACGTGATATCACATCTTCTTGCAGTGATGCCGCAACAGAGCTTCGTATGGCTATGGCGCTTTGCAACGACGCAGCTAAATCAGGGGATATGTGGCTTGGTGACCCTACAGAAACAGCTCTTTCTGATTACATTACCGAAAGTGAATACAACAGAATACGTACAGATAATCCGCGCATTGATGAAATACCTTTTGACAGCGACAGAAAGCTTATGACAACAGTTCACATTATTAATAATGAACGTACAGTATACACAAAGGGCGCTGTGGACGTACTTATGCCAAGAATGAAATATATTCTTGATAGTGATGGTGTACGTGCAATCAAGGAAAGCGATTTTGATGAAATCAAGAAGGCTAACCTTTCATATTCCGAAAACGGTATGAGAGTTCTTGCTTTTGCAAAGAAAATTATTGCAAGTGATGCTCCTGTTACTCTTGATGATGAATGTGACTATATTTATATAGGTCTTTCCGCTATGACAGACCCGCCTCGTGAGGAGAGTAAGGCTGCGGTTGCGGATTGTATTTCAGCTGGTATAAAGCCTATTATGATTACAGGCGACCATAAGCTTACAGCTGTTGCAATTGCCAAGGAAATCGGCATTTTCAATGAAGGGGACAAGTGTCTTGACGGTACAGAGCTTGACAACATTACTGATGAAGAGCTTTCTGCACAGCTTGAACAGATTTCCGTATATGCACGAGTTTCACCTGTTCACAAAATCAGAATTGTTGATTTGTGGCAGAAGAAGGACAAGGTTGTCGCTATGACAGGTGACGGTGTAAATGATGCTCCTGCACTCAAAAAAGCAGATATCGGCGTAGCTATGGGTATCACAGGTACAGAGGTTTCAAAGGATGCCGCATCTATGATTCTTGCCGATGATAACTTTGCTACAATTGTCAAGGCTGTTGCAAATGGACGTTGTATTTACAGTAATATTAAGAACGCTATCAAGTTTCTTCTTGCAGGCAATACAGCAGCAATTATTGTTGTTCTTATTACAACATTCCTTAATCTTCCACTTCCGTTCACACCAGTACATCTGTTGTTTATAAATCTTCTTACAGACTCACTTCCTGCTCTTGCACTTTGTATGGAGCCTATGCAGCCTAACGTTATGAAGGAGAAGCCGCGTCCATCAAATGAGTCCATTCTCAATAAGGAAACCGGCGTATATATTATTGTACACAGCATTATGATTGCAGCTTGCGTAATGGTTGCATTCTTGATAGGTAATCAGGTTTCAGGCGCTCTCGCAAGTACGATGGCTTTCGCAACGCTCTGTCTTGCACGTCTTTTTGAAGGTTTTGACAGCCGTGGAAAGTACTCGCTTTTCAAACTCGGTGTGGTTACAAACGTGTATTCAATCGGTGCATTTGCGGCAGGTGTAATGTTCCTTGCAGCAGCATTGTTCATTACTCCGCTTCACGGATTTATGGACATTGACGGTGCACTTACAGCAAATAATATTATTGAAATTGCTGCACTTTCAGTTGTTCCATTTGCAGTTACACAGCTTCTGAGAGTTATCAGAGAGGCTGTTACAAAGAAGCAGTAACGTTTATGTAAAAATCAGGGCATCGGTAACAAATCCGTTGCCCTTGAGTTTATTTATCAAACAAAGAAAATAAAGTGTAGATTTTTTCTCATTAAAAATGTTTTAAACAACTTTCAGTCCTTCATCGAAAGTATTAATACAGATAAAAGCCTTGAAATCTTGCTATGTGCAAGTCTTCAAGGCTTTTGGGGCTACATATTAAGTATTATGCACTAATCAGGTCTTCAATAATATCATAAATGTGAATAGGGGAAACCTGATATTGATTCAATAAATCAATAATTTTACAGGCCCTTTCTCTGTTACAATCTACATCGTTTATTATCTTATTTCCTTCAGTAATTTCAATCCCGTATGTAATGTAATTTCCGATGCTTTCGTTAAAAAGCTCCTGTTCAATGCACTTATAAGCGTAGCTCATAAAAAAACTCCTCTTTTAATTGTATTCTGCTAAATGAATAATAGGATATTTGCCAATTAGTTTGTACCCATAGATAAAAATAACTATCTACCTTCTTTCAAGTATAAAAATCTATTATCCGGTTAAGAAACACATTTAAACCTTGACACTGAAAAAATATGGTGATACAATAAACACAGACAAAAGTTGTATACGATATTGTCAATTGTCCATTTATAAGAGATATTAATCATAATTCTCTTAGTGGTTAATGTGCATATATATTATAATCCAAATATTTGTATTTGTCAATACATTTGGTGCAAATATTTGGATTTTGTTTCTTTTTATAAAAATTGAAGATTGTATATAAAATAAACCGCTTCAATATATTGAAGCGGTAAAAGGAGTAATATCTGATGTATCAAAGAATTCAATCCTTGTGTCAGGAAAATGGCACGACAATTACTGCACTATGTTTAAAGATAACAGGCAGCAGAGGGAATCTTTCAACGTGGAAAAATGGAAATATACGTCCTGAATGGCTTTCTGCAATAGCAGATGAATTCAGTGTTTCCACAGATTATTTATTGGGTAAGACAACTGTCAGAATTCGTCCTGAAGATTTAAGTGAAGAAGAACAGGAGTTTATTCAGCTTTTGGGAAAGCAGACACCTGAATTTCGGAAACAATATCTTGCTTTGCTAAAATCGTACAAAGAGTGACTCGAAGAAAGTCGATGGTGGCGACTCGCTGAGTTGGTGTCAGATTTCTAAATGCGGTCAGCAAATTAAGGTCTTCTTCTGTAAGCATACAATTTCGCTTCCTTTCAATAAGTCAATTGCAATTTAATAGTATTTATTGCCATTTTGTGTCATACAAGAAATTGAATGATGTAATTATATACCGTAATATGCAATGTGTCAAGTGCTT
This sequence comes from Oscillospiraceae bacterium, assembly GCA_045533025.1. Taxonomy (GTDB): domain Bacteria; phylum Bacillota; class Clostridia; order Oscillospirales; family Ruminococcaceae; genus RGIG8773. The sequence goes on along the minus strand of JAZSHA010000141.1, from coordinate 2,445 downwards.
TGTTGCAAATTTTCACTTTTCTTAACTGTTTCTTATTCGAAATTGCAAGAATTGTGTATTTTTAATGCAAAATGAAAACACCAGAGCATTATTTCCTCAATATAATGCTGAAGAATGTTGTTTTTTAGTATTATGATTAATATATATTTCTTAGTTATTTGTTAAAACTAAGCAAAAGCCTTGAATCCATGTTATTTGTATGGATTCAAGGTTTTTTATTGCACATTTTTAATGCATATAACGGTGGATAAGATAATGTAATGTTGATAATTTATTAATTAGATGTATGTCAGTGTCGATTTATGTAGAAAAGTTAATTAGTCTTAGCTGGTTTTAAACTAATTCCATATTCTCTTTGCTACATTTTTACTCATAAAATGATATGATTATCATGTGATGATTTCACACACAGTTATAAAAATGAAAAGGAGAAATTATGAATTCAATTTTAGATTTTTGGAGTCAAATGACAGCTAATCCGTTGCTTTTTATTGCCGTAACACTAACTTTGGGTGTTATCCTTGTTAACGGATGGACAGATGCACCGAATGCTATAGCAACTTGTGTAGTAACAAGATGTATGCCTCCACGGGCGGCAATACTTATGGCAGCAGTGTTTAATTTTCTGGGAGTTTTTGTGATGACGCTTGTCAATGCAACTGTTGCTGAAACAATAACTAAAATGGTTAACTTTGATACAGATTCGAATAAAGCTATAATCGCGTTAAGTGCATCACTTTTTGCCATTGTTCTTTGGGCAACGCTTGCCTGGGTGTTTGGTATTCCTACAAGCGAAAGCCATGCACTAATAGCGGGACTTACAGGAAGCGCAATTGCACTTCATAACAGTTTGGAAGGTGTCAATGGCAGTGAATGGATAAAAGTAGTTTATGGTATAGGTATTTCCGTACTACTGGGTTTTGGATTAGGATGGCTTGTGTGCAAGATTGTTACTAAGTTGTTTTATAAAGCAAATCGCACAAAAACGGACTCTTTTTTTAAAGGCGCGCAAATTATAGGTGCAGCATCAATGGCATTTATGCACGGAGCACAAGACGGACAAAAATTTATGGGGGTTGTATTACTTTGTGTATATATGTCAAAAGGTAAGGAGTTACCTTCAGATATTGATATTCCTATATGGCTGATGATTGTTTGTTCTGTTGTAATGGCAGCAGGAACAGCAATGGGCGGAAAAAAGATAATCAAGTCAGTTGGTATGGATATGGTAAAGCTTGAAAAATATCAAGGCTTTTCAGCTGATATTGCTGCAGCAATTTCACTTATGTTCTGTTCGATTTTTAGTCTTCCCGTATCAACAACACATGCAAAAACAACCTCTATTATGGGTGTTGGGGCAGTTAAAAGAATGTCTGCAATAAACTTCGGTGTTGTTAAGGAAATGGTATTGACGTGGGTATTGACTTTCCCGGGATGTGGACTTGTAGGATTTATAATGACAAAAATATTTATGATGATATTTACATAAAAGAAAGGAACATTATTATGTCTAAAAGTGATAAATTTTATTTTGAAAACGTTTCTGATTGTGCTATGCTTTCGAAAAAATCAGCTTCTTTCCTCGTAGAATGCCTTGAAAATTATAGTTCAGATAATATTCAGAAAATGCTTGATGAAATGCACATTATTGAACATAGTGCCGATATAAAAAAGCACGAAATGAGTGAGGCACTCGCTAAAGCATTTGTAACACCAGTTGACAGAGAAGATTTAGATATGTTGAGTCATAAACTTGATGATGTCACTGACATTATTGAAGAAGTGCTACAGAAATTCTATATTTTTGATATAAAAGTAATTAATCCATCGGCAATTGAGTTTGCGAAGAAAATTGTCAAAGCATGTGAGCTTTTATATGAAATTATGCTTGAGTTTGAGAACTTTAAGAAATCAAAGAAAATACATTCGCTTGTTATTGCAATTAATGACGTTGAGGAAGAGTGCGATAAACTCTATTTATCGTCAATGTTCAAACTCACCCAGGAAACGTCATCAGATATTCTTACTACAATTTCGTGGCGTGAGATATATGAGAGCTTTGAAGCATGTGCAGATGCTTGTGAAAATGTAAGTGAATGCATTGGGTCAGTTATTATGAAAAATACATAATAATTTTATAAAAAATCAGGGTATCGGAGAAAACCGATACCCATAATTTTATTTATCAAACGAAGGGTTAAACGCATAGAAATTCTTAGCGTTAAGGTTATCCTGAGCAATTCTCAGTCCTTCGCCAAAATTATCAATTTAAGTAAATGCCTTGAAATCCAGTGTACAACTGGATTTCAGGGCATAATTTTTATTATTAAAATTGTATCTCAAACTCGTGCAAATGTCAATTCTCAAAACTTTGCCATTTTTATAATATTAAGAATGATGCAACAAAATGATTTCATGGATATGTATTACAATCTTAATATTTAA
>JAZSHA010000042.1:0-13313 GCA_045533025.1 Oscillospiraceae bacterium | reverse complement strand
AATTATTACTCAAGGAGGAAGTCTGAAAATAAATTTTCAGACACGAGTTTTGTTTTTCGGACTTACGTCCGAAATTTTCTACTGTCAAACAAAGTTTGATTTAAAACCACAAAACGTCAAGAGAGGAGGACATACGCTTCTGAAGAAGCGTAGTCATGCTATGGATAAGACTTCTTTCAAAACCATTGCTGAAAACCGCAAGGCAAGGCATGAATATTTTATCCTTGACAGCTATGAGGCTGGCATTGAGCTTGTTGGCACGGAAGTCAAGTCTATCCGCAGAGGCGGCGTCAATCTCAAGGACAGCTGGTGCTCAATTGATGACGGCGAGCTTTGGATTAAGGGTATGCATGTTTCTCCTTATGACCACGGCAACATTTTTAACCGTGACCCTATGAGAGTCCGCAAGCTGCTGCTTCATAAAAAGCAGATTATGCAACTGCTGGGTAAGGTAAAACAGGAGGGCTTGACGCTTATTCCTATTTCGATTTACTTCAAGGGCTCAATGGTTAAGGTTCAAGTTGGCCTTTGCAAGGGTAAAAAGCTCCACGACAAGCGTGAGGATATGGCGGCGAGGGCTGCCAAGCGTGACATTGAACGCACAATCAAGGAGCAGAACAGATAACACGGAGCTTTGCTCCGTAATATGGGGATGTAAAGGTTTCGACGGGGATTTTGAAACATAATAAGCGAGCAGAGAAGCGCAAACCTCTTTAAAAGGCGCACGTTTTAAAATTAGACGACAACAATAATTTTGAATTAGCAGCTGCTTAATTGCTGCTCGTCTGACCGTTGAGTACCACGGCTTCGGATCAGGCGCCGACTAGTGGTGAACGTTACACGGAAATGCCTGCGTCCGTGTAATGTATTGCAGGCTACTGAGCATAGCAGTGTGTTTGTCCACGGCTATGCGAGGGAATGTCAATGACAAACTACGCTCGTAGAAAGTTGTGCGGATAGATTTTCGGACACGGGTTCGATTCCCGTCATCTCCACCATAAGAACCCACATACATTTTGTGAGGTTGCAATGCTAAATAAATTTAGCACGAGAGTTTCGGTTTATGCCGAAACCCTTTTTGTTTTCTCTGTACGATTATAGTATAACTATGTATTGTGTATAAATTGTGATATTTTTATGGATATATAGTAAAAATTAGCACTCTCAATTCAAGAGTGCTAATTTTAATTATTATTAATATAAACAGCTTTCAAAAAAATCAATTGGGATATTTGCACCTACATTCCACTCATAACGAGCACCATGTGAAAAAATATTTGTAAACAAAACACTGAAATATGTATCGTTCACACCCCATTCATTTTCACTATACCAATCAGTAGCCCTTATTCGGTTTTCCCAGCCACTGTCATTTGTATATGTATCATAAGAAATGTCTTTATATACACTGTCTATGGCATATTCTATTGCGTATGCTTCAAGCAAATCCATGTTGGCTATATCTCTCAGTTTGACCTTTTCACCTGTAGTAATATCAAAGATATGAGTTGCATCAGTTGGAATATAACCATTTCCGCCATCATAGTTAATATATTCTCTTATAGTAATAAACAAATAATTTTTTACTTGTGCATAAGAATCAATAGAATATTCATAATGTGATACAAAAACGCCCATTCCACTAGCAGAATTTAAAAAATCAAATGGAGACTCACCATAAAATGTGGCATTATTTTCATCTGGCAAAGTAATATATTTTGAAAGTTCATTTTCAATTGCTTGTTCATTAGATGGATAATCGTACAATGTTAAATTAATATTATCAAAGCACTTATAATTATCAACAAAGTCCGAACCATCAACATATCTAAAGTAACGTTTATTATCAACTGAAATTTCTCCTCCGTCAAATTTAAACACTTGTTTTTCTGTTGAAGCAGGTCCATCAATCACCTCCGGCAAGCTATCCTGATACAGATTTTCTGCCTCCTTGGCTTTTTCTGCTGAATCCTTATAATCACCTAATGATTTATATATTTCAGCAGCCTCAAGGTAGCGGTTATAGCCCAACAAATCGGATGCTTCTTTATAAAGTTTGTTATTCTCGGACTCTTCGTCAGCAAGCTCAGAAGTGATTTTGAATTTTTCTTGTGAATCTTTATAATCGCCCAGCATTTCAAAATAGTATTCAGCATTCTTATATTTTCCTAAATCATATTGTTCCGTAGCATAAGCATATGCACATTCCTTATATTTTTCATCTGAATCCTTATACCCTGAAATCTTCTTGAATTCAGAAAGTGCTGATAAATATTCTCCATCATTCATTGCATCAACTGCTTCAGCATATTTGATTTCGGTAACCATTTCCTCATCGCCTAATTTTACAAATGCTTTTTTGGCGTTGGAATAATCCCCGTTTTCAACAAACTGATATGCTTCAGCGTATTTTTCATACTTAACACTCAATGTATACGAATCTTTGTAGCTTATATTTTTATCGAATTCGGCTGCAGCCTCAGAATATTTCTTCTCCTCTGCTAGCTTCAGACCGTTTTGATATACAGATTCAAGTGCAAGATTTTTTGAATCCTCATAATCGCCCAATGTTACGAAAATTTCACTTGCTTCTGCATAGTTTTCGCTATCAAAAAGAGATACTGCATGACCGTAAGAATCCTTTAACTGATTCTGATAGTTGCTTTCCTTTATTTTACTGACTACAGCCGGAATTATAATTGCAAGAATAATAATTGCTGCTATAATACAAATAATAATATTAATGAGTGTTTTATGCTTCTGATATCCTTTCTTTGCTTCGGACGCGGTATCACCTACAGCTTTTTTTGCCTTAGAAACGGAAGCGCTGATAGATTTGCTCTCAAAGTCAAATTCCGGAATAGGGCTCAGACCTGAGGTGTTTTCCGCCTCAGTTTTTTCAAGTTTAACAGCTTTCTGTTGTGAAGGAGCAGGACTTTCTTCCTTCACAGCTTCGTCAGCAAGCTCCTTATTTACCGCTGCATCAAGCGGCTTACCGCATTTCATACAGAATTTCTGTTTATCCTGATTTTTATCAAATCCACAATTTTCACATTTTTTCATTTAATTCACCACTTATTCTTCCTTTTTTAAGACGTGATAAGATTTCGTACCAGTGCTATTACAAATACCATCATCCTCTTCACAAAAAAGATACTCTTCTCCGTTTATTTTCCAAATTTGATATGAACGCACATAATTTCCGCCTCCCCCATGAGGTGCAATTATTAATCCCAACGTCCACTTACTTTTTTCTGATGTATATTTATCCCACTTCCAAGTAAATTTACCATTATCCTCAAACACTAAATTATGTCCATATGCTGTGGAGTACTTAACATTCGGATCATATTCAGATGGCTCAATCGAAATATAATCAATAGCATTCCATTCACCTAATGCTATTTCATCAGAAATAAAGAAATATGGTTGAATTCTTTCACTTATTCCTCCCCTATTATTAATTTTATATCGCTCATATGCAAGCACTTTATCATATGGCGTAAGTAATTCCCTCTCTATGCCATCATCTGCGTTAATTACAGGTGCAATAGCAGTAATAATTTCTAAAGCATCATTTTCTATTATCGGCTCATCTGAATTAATTTTTTCATATATCAAATAATTCAAGGAGGACTTTGATTTTCCATTGGAGTAATTAAGAATCTGATTACTATTATTTTTAACCAGCAAATATTCTTTTTCCTCTATTTTCCAGATTTCATATTCATTCACAATAGGTTGTGTTTTATCCATACCCTCACATATCAAGCCTAAAGTCCATTGATGTCCTGATTCTATTCCTTTATACGGGAAACGATAGTGATAAACCATAGAATTACTACAGAAAAATAACTTTTTCCCCCAAATATGTGTTTCTTCTTCAAAAGGTACTGCTTTATCAAAATCGAACTCGGAAGGGTCTCCGTCATAAACACTCACCAAGTTCCATTCACCTATAACATCCTCATCATATATGAATTCATAATCCAATTCATCGTAAAACGCCCCATTCTTCATTTTATATCTGGTGTATGTGGGAACCTTATCAAGCGGTGTAAGTAATTCACGCTTTGCAGATGAGGTTTCTTTTTTAGTCGTGGTGACTGTTGTTTTTACAGTTGATGCTTCTGTTTTAGGTACAGTGGTTACAACGGTAGTAGTTGTTACAGGAACGGTAGTTGTTTCTGACGTTGTTATAACTGACTCAATGGTAGTTTCTGCTGTTGTGGTACTTTCGAGCATTGTAGTTGTCACAGGTACCGTAGTTGTGGTTTCCGTAGCGGTTGTTGGTATAGTTGTAACTGATGTTGTTTCAGAAACAGTTGCGGGCTGTTCTTTTGTAACAGCTGTTTCAGCAGAAGTCAGTTCATATGTTGTTTCAGAAGCTGTTGTGATTTCTGCATTATTCAGTTCGGAAGCATCTTCCATGTCGGGTATAAGGGCTATAATAAGCACTCCAAGAATAATCAAAACACCAATCAATGCAATCACATATTTCAAATATGGATTTTGCTTTTTCTTTTGGAATTCTTCTATCGGTACAACAACAGGCTCTTCTGCAATTATTTCTTCATAAAATTCTTTTGTAGGTACAGCAACAGAATTTTCTGCAAGTGATTCTTCTGTGCGTACGGAAACCAATTCTTCTTCATCGGGAATAGGCTCAAATGGTAAAATTACAGCTTCTTTTGCCTCTGTATATGCAAGCAGTTTGCCGCATTTTATACAGAATTTTCTTCCGTCCTTATTCTTTTCATAACCGCAATTTGAACACACAATTTTAGCAACCACATCTTTTTCTTCAGCCGCCGTTTTTTCTGCAACAGGAGCTACTGTGTCCTCATCTTCAATCGGGTCAAACAGAAGAACTGTTGATTCATTTTCAACAGTATGTACAAGCGGCTTACCACATTTTATACAGAATTTCTTATCGTCTTTATTTTTTTCATAGCCGCAATTTCCGCATTTTTTCATTTTCATCACCTGATTTTATTTTCTTTTGAGGACATAATATGGGCAATCGGTTTGCCCTCTGAATGAATAATCTCCGCTTTTCCATTCGTAGAAAAGATATTCCTCACCTTCGATATTCCAGAGTTCATATGAAGATATCATATTGTTAAGATAAACTAATCCACATGTCCATTTTGTTGTTCCCGTTTGAGACATTTGCTCAATAACTGTACCATCATCATTAAATGTCAAGCTACGTAAAAATAACTGTATGCCACTCTTTGTTTTGCTTGGATCATATTCAGAAGGATCGCCATAGACAAAATCAACTGAAACCCAATCACCAACTACAGTTTCATCAAGTACAAAATTATATTCAAGCACGTCAACATAACCTCCATCATTATTTTTTACACGTTCATATGCAGGTACCTGATCAAGCGGCGTAATCAGTTCACGGACAATATCTACCGTTGTGGTTGTTACTTCTGTTGTAGTTGTCATTTCTGTAGTGGTTGCTGTTGTCTTCTTGGGTTTAGCTTTTGTAGTAGTTGCAGTAGTAGTTGCAGGAACTGTAGTAGTTTCTATAGTAGTTGGTACAGTTGTTGTCGGGATTGTAGTAGTTTCTACGGTAGTTAGTACAGTTGTTATCGGAGTTGTAGTAGTTTCTACAGTAGTTGGTACAGTTGTTGTCGGAACTGTAGTTGTTTTCTCAGTTGTAGCCACAGTTGTTGTTACCATAGTCGTTTCTGTAGTAGTTGTTTCGGGAACTGTGGTTGTAGCTGTTGTCTCAGACTCTGTAGTTTCCGCGGTTATGGCTATGCTTGTTTCAGTTGTAACCTCCTCATAACTCATATCGGATGTTGTGATTTCTGCATTATTCAGTTCGGAAGCATCTTCCCTATCGGGTATAAGGGCTATAATAAGTACTCCAAGAATAAGCAAAACAACAATCAGTGCAATTACATATTTCAAATATAGGTTCCGCTTTTTCTTTGGGAGTTCTTCTGCCTGTTCGAGGACAGAAATTTCCTCTGTCACTTCTTCTGGAAGTTCTTCAGCCTGTTCGGAGACATGAATTTCCTCTGTCACTTCTTCTGGAAGTTCTTCAGCCTGTTCGGAGACAGAAATTTCCTCCATTGCTTCTTCGGAAAGGTCTTCAGCTTGTTCGGGAACAAACACTTCCTCTGTTACTTCTTCGTGAAGTTCTTCTGCTTGTTCGAGGACAGGAAATTCTTCCTCCTCGTCAGGAATAGGCTCAAATGGTAAAATTGCAGCCTCTTTTACCGCTGTATATGCAAGCTGCTTGCCGCACTTTATGCAAAACTTTCTTCCTTCTTTGTTTTTTTTGTAACCACAATTAGAACAAACTATTCTGTCTGATTTTGTTTTTTCTTCATGCAACTGTTCTTCTTTGACAGAAGTCATAGATGTTGCTTCATCTTCTTCAATTGGTTTGAACGGAAGAACTGTTGGTTCATTTTTCACAGTATGTACAAGCGGTTTGCCGCATTTTATACAGAATTTCTTATCGTCTTTATTTTTTTCATATCCGCAGCTGGAACAAGTTACCATAAACTTTACTCCTTAGTTATGTAAGTATATACCTATTGTACACTTTATTGACAAAAATGTCAATAATCCAAAACCAATTGTGTCAAAAATTGTTGACATAGCACACAAAATGTGGTATCATTATTTTAGATATTATATTAAATCAATATAGGGGGCGCTTTTTATGAGCGAATTTCTTAGCACCAATCATTTTGATTATAAAATTGCAGGGGTAAATAAAAAGCTTGATCAGGCATCTGCTTCAATTGTAGCACTTGCTTCCGAGGTTGTTGATACAAATAAAAATGTCTCTGCGATACACAAAAAGATTGACTGCCTTGAGGATGAGATTACTGAACTGAGAGAAATCGTTGATGAATTTGTTGAACAGGCTGCACGTCAACACAACATACAGACTGCCGAAACCCGTATTGTAAAAATTCGTCAGGAAGTTGAGCGCCTTTATGGTAACTACGAAAAAATACGCCGCACATCAATAGGTATTCTTCAGGCGGCTGATGTAGGAATTGTCCGCAGGGATACCATCAATTTTGTTTCCGAGGAATTTATGCTCACTACTCCCAACTACTGGCTTGCACCATGTCTTGTAGCGCTTGCTGCGTGGATTAATGACGATAAGCAAATCGCAGAAAGCGCTGTAAAGGAAGCTGTCAGACGAAATGATGAAAAAGCCTGCCTTTTCTTTGCGTTGGTATGCCGCCGTGCAGGAAGAAAAAATGCCTGTCATATGTGGACTCAGCGTTATATTACTATGCAGAACCCAGAAAAGCTTGATATGAAGTGTATGTTTGTTATGGACGCTTTTGCAAACGGTCTTCTCGGTTCAGACTCGGAAGGTGTACTTTTCAAACAAATGCAGCAGTGGGTTGATGAACTTTCTGAAAAGGGAAATTTCAAGGAAAAACAGATTGAAAGCTGGAAGAAAATCATTAATAAACAGATACCAACGGCTGACGTTGATTTTCCATCACTTGAAAGCTTCTGCACAAATAAATCTATAATGGACGAAAAGCTGAGATATGCTTATCTGCACGACAGCTTATATGGATACATTGATTCGGTTATGAGCAAAAAGATTGATATTCAGGATATCAAGGAAAAGCTTGATGATGTGCTTTTTGTAATGGTAACGGAATTTGATGAGGATGAACGCAAACTTCGCTATGAAGAACGCTTGAACGAATTTATTATCCAGTACATGGGAGATATGGACAAGGCTAAAAATGACGCAAAAATTGAGCAAAATGAATTCGAAGCGGAAAGAGATTTCACAGAAATTCTTTCTGACGCAGCAATGGGTGTTCAGAATGAATTTCTGAGCGATTCCACACGCAAATTCTCTTTGGCTTTCTGCCGTGAATGGATTAGTTCTGCATACGGCGACCTTAAAGCAAAGGCAAGAATGCTCTTGAGTATACCGCTTAAATTTGAGCTCAACGAATTCAGCTTTGAGTCGATGGATGGCAGAAATGAAGCTGATGTTATATCAGCTCTCAATGAGCACATAAACGGACGTATGAACAGCGAGCTTGAAAGGCTTGCCAATGAACTTGCGAACGAGTATACAAATACCAAACGAGCTATGATCATCGGTGGTATCATTGCCGTAATTTCTATTTTCTTTCTGTTTAGTGCCCCCGTACCTGGTGCTATTGGATTAATTGTGGGAGCATTAGCTGTTATAGGCGGTGTTCTCAGATATATAAGACTTGAACCTGATTACAAGGCTGATCGTCAGCGTATAATTGCCAGATATGAAAATGAACTTAAAGAACGTACCTTTGATGCAAAGCGCATCTGTGCTGAAATGGTTAAATTCTCGAAATTTATCAATGAAAAGAATTCCCATGAGAAAGAGACTGATAGAATAATTGATGAACTGTCCCCGGAACTGTATATAAGACGTTATGAGGGTGACAGCAAGCGAGTAAGGATATAAAGGGGTTTACACTTATGAATAACAGCAATACACAAACACAGGCATTTGAAGATATTCCCGAAAACAGTATTGAAATTATATGCCCCGATTGCAGCAGTATTGTTTCATATGAGCTTGACGATTTTGACGGTGACAGCATATTCTGTCCTGAATGCGGTTCAACAATCAAATTGGATGATAGAATAGAAATTATATGCGATAACTGCAACCATTCCATCAATGTATTCCCAAAATATTTTTCCGATGGGAAAGTATTCTGTCCTGAGTGCGGCATTGAAATTGAAATCTGCGATAACACAAACGTAATTGCCTGCATATTCTGCGGCAATGATGTAAGTTATAATCCTGAGGAGGTTGTTGACAACTCTGTCAAATGCGAAAAATGCGGCAAAACGCTTCTTCTTGGTACGTCCGCCGAAGCTGATATGGATGAAACATCGACTTTTGAGGAATACGATGAGGATGCTGTTTCTGAAGAATATAGTGATTTACCTTTTAAGGAATATGACGAAGATGAATATACTGAAGAATATAGCGAGGAAGCCTTTGAAGCTTATGACGAGGCAGAGAATTCCGAAGATTATGATACACACAATAAATCCGTTCCTGTCACGATTTCACTTAGCAAGGAACATAATACTGCAGTTGACGTAACTGCTTCACCCAGTAATGGCAGTGCTTTTGAAGAAGCTGCTGATGAGGACGACTTAAAATCGACGGAGGCGGTCTCAAGAAATCACAAACGCCCTGTTGCATGGTTTGATTCGTTCTATGAAGATGAGGAAGAGGTACTTGACTTTACAAGCAATTTTGCAGAAGAACTTCCCGAATGGGATATTACTCCTCCGTCCATTCCTGTCAGAAGAATCAGTGCGGGCAAACACTAAACCGAAAGGATTGATTAAATGAATGCACCTGTAACATTTGCAGAGTGGTCGGATTTATTTGATATGGTCAAAAAAAGACTTAATGACGCAGAGACTCTTGAAGCTGCACAGAACGGAACATATGATATGCAGCCGATAGCAGCTGAGTTATGGATGGAGGAATTCACTGCTGCCATTAATGAACGTCTTAATCTTGCAAATCAGAGATTCAAACGTGATTTCTCTGTTTCCGCCGGCTCGGAGGGGCGAATTATTCAGGCTCTCTCCTCGTTGAAAAAAGAATTGATATTTGTGTATAAGCTTTCAAAAATTCCTTGCATACCAAAAGTAGCAAAAGAAAAATGTGTAGAGTTGGTTACGGATTCCGCTAAAAAATTAGAGTCATCTCTGATGGATTCTGCTAAATCGGACAGAAGCGGAAAGTTAGGTGTTCTTATACGAAATGCTGATATTTCAAAGCTTGATTAATTGAAAGGTGGTTTTATTTTGAGTGAATTCAATACTGTAAAGGAACAGCTCAAACGATACTCAATAGCAAGAATACCGTTTATTTCCTTTGAAACAATAGAAAGAAGCCGTGCACTTGATTTACTAAAAAGCGTTGCATCTGAACTTAGTCTTACTTTTTATGTGCATTCAATGTCAAAGGGCATATATGATATTGCAACAGGTAATGTTGTTACAGATGAAAGAACTGTTTACGGTGCACTTGATTTCTTTGGTGAACAGATGAAGCAGCGACAGTATATGACCCTTATTCTCACGGAAACACCTGACATCAGCACGGATAATCCTGATGCAAGGCAGATTTACGACCTTGCTATGCTTGCAAATGAATCTGGTGGAATGATTATTTCTCTCACTAACAATTCCGTATGGAATCAGCTTCAAAGACTTGGAATGATAATACGGCTTGATTATCCTAATGAAGCTGAAATGTATCAGATTATCAAGGATTACATCAATGATTACAGAAGCAGCATAAGCATTGAATGGGACAATAACGATTTACGCGAGGCAGCTTCTTACCTTAATGGTGTTACACAAATTGAGGCAGAAAATGTTATAGCTTCGCTTATCGCAAAAAAATCAATAGAAAAATCTGACCTTGAGGAAATTAAACAAACAAAGGACAGACTGTTTTCCAATATTTCAGGACTTGAAAAAATCAATGTTGATACAAATGCTGCAACTGTCGGCGGACTTGACGGATTACAGAAGTGGCTTAATGAAAAGAAAGTTCTTTTGTCACCTGAAAAACGTGACGAGATGAAAAAAAGAGGATTGCAGTCACCGCGCGGAATATTGCTTGTCGGTGTTCCGGGATGCGGTAAATCATTGTCAGCAAAGGCAATTTCGGCAAGTTGGAAGCTTCCACTTTACAGACTCGATTTTGCAACGGTTCAGGGCAGCTATGTAGGACAATCAGAACAACAGCTGAAGGATGCTCTCACTACTGCTGAAAATGTTTCTCCATGTATCCTGTGGATTGATGAGATTGAAAAGGGTCTTTCAGGCTCATCGGGTGACAGCGGTGTTTCCACAAGAATGGTGGGGCAGTTCCTGTTCTGGCTTCAGGAATGTAAAAAACAGGTATTTGTTGTTGCAACTGCAAATGATGTTTCTCAGCTGCCGTCCGAATTGCTCAGACGAGGCAGATTTGACGAATTGTTCTTTGTTGATTTGCCTACAGCCGATGAACGCCGTGAAATAATTTCACTTTATATGAAAAAGTATCTGCGCCTTAATTTTTCAGGTGCAGCGGCTGAAAAAATAGTTGAAATAACAGAAGGCTTCACAGGCGCAGACCTTGAGTCAACAATCCGTGATATTGCTTACAGAAAGCTTGCAAATGACAGCTATGAATACAGTGAAGCAAACATAATTGAAGCTTTTGAAAATGTTGTTCCTCTTTCAAAAACAAGTCCCGAACGCATTGAAGCGATCCGTGACTGGGGACGTGAACGGGCAATTCCTGCTTCGGGTCGTCCTATCGGAAGTCAGAAGCTTAACGCTGACAACGAAAAGAAGACAAGAAAGGTGTTGATTTAAAATTAGCAGGATAATGTTAAATATACAGAATCAGCATAATGATCAGGCTGAAAATCGCCTTTCCGCTGTAAACAGGCATATTGAGAACCGTACAATTCTGAAATCACCTGAAGACAGGGAACGCTTTTTAAGAATGACCCGCTCGAAAGAATATATGAAAATACTTGATATGCTTGACAGCGGTGAGCTTAACAATGACAAAGCAGTTGAAACGATACTTGATATAGTCCGTAAGGAATTTCCGTTAATTGAAATCCCCGGAGATTTTCTTGGTTTTGTAGCTAAGTGTTACCTTGGCAGGGATTACGAAGTTCATACTATAGATTTTGTAGGAGAAATTATCTGTCACTATAAAAAAAATCAAAAGCTTCCTGCTGAAATGGAAAATGCACGATACATTGCTATGGACGAACACTATGCATTTATTGAGGTGTATACGCACTGTCTGAGAGCCATTGATATGAATGGCGAGGTTTCTGTTATTAAATTTTAAATTATTCATTGAGTATCCCCTATCCTGATTGATAGGGGATTTTTGTGTAGATATAAATAAAATTCTTAATTAATATTGTCATTTTACTTTCCTCACCCTCCTATAAAACGCACTCTTGCTAAGTCCAACCTTGCGCATAAACTCAACCGCAGTAACCTCACCGTTCTGCCACTTCCGATACAATTCATTCCAAAGCTGCTCATCAACAGCTTTGGATTTTCTGCCCGTGTATTTGCCATGAGCCTTTGCAATGGCTATGCCCTCTTTCTGTCTGTCGAGGATATATCCACGCTCAAGTTCGGCAACAGCAGCAAATACCGTAAGCATAAACTTTCCTGCGGGTGTAGCAGTGTCAATACTCTCTTTCTTGCTGATAAATTCTACACCCTTTTCGGTAAGCAAATCAATCAGTTCAAGCAGGTCACGGGTGTTTCTTGCAAATCGTGAGATAGACTCAACAATAACCGTGTCACCTGTACGAACAAAACCGAGCATAGCTTTAAGCTGTGGTCTGTCCTTTGACTTGCCAGAAAGCTTGTCAATGTAGATCTTCTCGACCTCAAGCTGTTCCATCAGAACCTCTTGTCGAGCCGTGTTCTGTTCCTCAGTGGAAACTCGTATGTATCCAACCTTCATAAATACCTCCTACCAACCGCTAAGGCGTCCTTTTAGACTACACTTTAACGGCACTCAAAAAATCAAGCATAAATAGTCCAGATAGAGTTGAAATCCGAATTGTGGCACGTTCCACAACCAAGACCAACCCTATCGGGACACTTGTGTTATCAGCACATTTCCATCATCCGCAGTTCTTCAATACATCTCTGCATCTCTGCTGGCTCATAAAGCATACACTCAATATCAAACTCGTCATAGCCGTAGTCATAAAGCATTACCACGTCCTCCTCATTTATCCCAAAGTACCCGGCATACTCCGTCAGCATTTCGATTGCTGTATCATCGTATGCCGTTGGGTGAAAAAAGCCGTAGTAATCTCCATAAGTATCAGGGAACTCAAACTGCTGTACCTCGATTGCTCCGTAAGAATTGATACGCAGAATGTCACCGCAGGCAACATTGACCTTGCTGTAATTCACATAGCCAAGCTTCTTTATTGCCCTCGTCAGAATTTCATCAGTGCTTGCGTATATATAGAACCCGTTGAACTTGTAGATTGCCAAAGGATTGTCACCCTTTACGAAGTACAGGTTATTCCTATCGTCCAACACTGTATAACAGAAAGAACCCTCAGTCTTTTCAGCCATCTTCCTGATGCTGTCAAAACTGAGGGTGTTCTGTTTTTCTATCAGCTGTACTGCAACATAACTGTCGGTCTGAATGTTTGTAATAGGAAGCTGTTCTTCTCTCTGTAGCCTGATGTCATTATGTAAAACACCGTTATGTGCAAGAG
>JAZSHA010000221.1:0-5207 GCA_045533025.1 Oscillospiraceae bacterium | reverse complement strand
ACTTGAATGAAAAAGTATTGGTAAATCATATCTTTCAGCTAAACGGTAAACAAATTTCAAAGCTTTGTCATTCAGAAAAATAGGCTCGTGACCGCAATATAGCTTTATACCAACAATTTTCTTATCAGCAATAAAATATTCCAGCATTTTCAATTGTTTATCAAAATTAATAAACGGACTTATCCCGCCAACAACAGCAATTCTACCGCAATCATCAAATAGTTCTGTACATTCCTTTAAATTACCTATATTAGTTACAAGCTCTGAATCAGAAATTATTATTCCTTTGCAAATACCATTCCTATCCATTTCATCAAGCAAAGCTTTTTTCTTTTCTGTAAAGCGCTGATAATTAGTCGAAAGGTGCATATGAGCGTCAATAATTTTAGATGTGATTTTCATTTTTATTTCCTCCTTTTTCTGACAAGGCGTAATTAAAGTAAAAATAAAAACCGCAGATTTCTCTGCGGCTAAATTAAACTATGCAGGGCGAAAATCATTATTGTAACACAACAAAGCCGCCGCCAAGCAACAGCTATTTGCGTATTAACTTTGATTTTCTGCTCTTTCCGATTATATAATTACCGATTTTTTGGCATTTATATTATCGGTCAAATCACATCCTTTTAA
This sequence comes from Oscillospiraceae bacterium, assembly GCA_045533025.1. Taxonomy (GTDB): domain Bacteria; phylum Bacillota; class Clostridia; order Oscillospirales; family Ruminococcaceae; genus RGIG8773. The sequence goes on along the minus strand of JAZSHA010000221.1, from coordinate 4,577 downwards.
GAACGAGTTTTCGCCTTGTCTGATGATATTGTATCATAAATGAAGGGATTTGTCAATTACGGGAATAGAAAAATACATATGGAAATTTTCCGTGTGCATTTTTCTACCGCAATTGTGAGTTGTAAAAGTTATTTGCAAAAGGAAAAGCCTCCAAGCAAAGCTTGAAGGCTTGGTGCGGATAATGTGACTTGAACACACACGGTATTGCTACCACTAGAACCTGAATCTAGCGCGTCTGCCGATTCCGCCATATCCGCATTTAACAACTCAATTATTATACCAAATTCTGAATGAATTGTCAATACCCAATGTAAAATATTTTTATTGCACTTCTTCCATAATCATTATAGGATTGGTCCTTACGCAGAAAGTATACTCGCAAACATTTTCTCCCCATGTGCAGGTAATCTCAAAACAGCGCCACGCTGCACCTTCCTGATAATCTTCCGAATTGGAGCTGAGTCCCGTTGCCCAGTGATTGTCCAGCGAAAAGCTTACAACATTTCCATCAATTTCAGGCTCAATTTCAATTACAGCAGCTTTTTTTTCGTATTTTGGAGTGCCGTCCTCACGGATAAGTGTGTCAGTGACAGCTATTGAGTCGGGAGCAGCTGCTTTTTCAGGAATTGTAACACGAAAAATCGTGCCCAAAGGGAAGAACACAGGCTCACCGTATTTATTGAGCCAATCTGAGGCTGTCCCATCAAGCAGATATACAGTGTTGTTCCAAGCAGAAATATTCGTTGTGTTCGAAACAGAAATTCCACCTGCATCAATCTCTACAGCAGGAGGTGCTTCGGGAATTTTTTTACCGCAACCTGTAAGTAAAACAGCACCAATAAGCACTGCAATTAATTTCATTTTCATATGTATATTCTCCACCAATTTAATATAATAATTTTAGCACCGCTTATTTTTTATGTCAAGTTACAATACAGTAACAGCTTTTGTGTAAATAAGATGAAACTTTTTATACATTAATTGACAGCTATATTTTGCAGTGTTATAATTAATAACGTTGTTAATAAATAAATAGGAGGAGTCTGATGATAAAAATACTTAAACATCTAGGCAAATCAGCAATATGGATACCTGTAATAGTTGTTCTGCTGATAATTCAGGCATACTGTGACCTGACTCTGCCTCAGTATACGTCAGATATAGTGGACGTAGGTATCCAGCAGGGCGGTATCGAGTCAGCTGCAATTGAAACAATCCGTGAAGAGCCGTTTCAGAAGTTGTTGCTATTTGATAAAAGCGGTCAACTGACAAAATATTATTCTAATGGCGGTGATGGAAATTACAGCCGTGTTTATGATGATGCAGAGTCAGCTGTTTTTTACCCCGCCGCAGTTGTTTATACACTTGACAATGCTGATTTATCTCAAATGGAGGGTATGCCGCCTTTGCCCGAGGGAATGACCCTTACCGACGCATTGCTTGCAATGCCCGATGAACAGCGTGCCCCTGTTATTGAGCAAATAAATGCAGGCTTTGAAGGGTATAGCGATATAATGCTGTCACAGATGGCAATCGAGTTTGCAAGAGCAGAGCTTGAAGCGCAGGGCACGGATATGGACTCCTTGCAGATGGAGTATATCTTTCGCACGGGAGCTAAAATGCTTGGTATTGCATTTGTTATAATGATAGTAACTATTGTAGTAGGTTTCCTCGCCGCACAGCTCGGTTCATTATTTGGTATGAATGTCCGTGAAAAGATTTTCCGAAAGGTAATTTCTTTCTCCAATAGCGAAATGGATAAGTTCTCCACAGCCTCACTGATAACCCGTTCCACAAACGATATTATGCAGGTTCAGATGGTTGTGGTAATGATACTCAGAATGGTTCTCTATGCGCCGATTATGGGTATCGGAGGTATCATAAAGGTTGTAAATACAGGCACAGGAATGGGCTGGATAATTGTTGTAGCAGTAGCGGCAATTATGTCGCTGGTTTTAATTCTTATGGCTGTGGCAATGCCGAAATTCAAAATTATGCAGAAGCTTGTGGACAGACTTAACCTTGTTACCCGTGAAATACTTACAGGTTTGCCCGTAATCCGTGCTTTCAGCCGTGAGGAGTATGAGGAAGAACGTTTCGATAAAGCAAATTCCGACCTTATGAAAACCCAGCTTTTCACAAATAGAGTTATGACAGTTATGATGCCGTTTATGACTCTCATAATGAACGGTATCAGTGTTCTGATTATTTGGTTTGGTGCAAAGGGTATCGACAATGGCGAAATGCAGGTCGGTGATATGATGGCATTTCTGACCTATTCAATGCAGATTGTAATGTCCTTCCTTATGCTCACAATGATTTCAATTATGCTTCCGAGAGCAGCAGTTTCCGCAGGTCGAATTAACGAAGTCCTCGAAAGCGTGCCATCTGTAACAGATAAGGAAAATGCCGAGGAAAATGGCATTACAGCAGGTAAGGTTGTTTTCGACAACGTTTCATTTAGCTACGGTGATTCCGAGGAGCAGGTACTCCACGATATAAGCTTTACCGCCGAAGCAGGTGAAACAACTGCAATCATAGGCAGTACAGGCAGCGGTAAAACAACCCTCATCAACCTTATTCCAAGATTTTTTGATGTAACAGCAGGTAAGGTTACAATCGACGGCACCGACGTCCGTGATTTTACCCAGCATTATCTCCGTGAAAATATTGGTCTTGTGCCTCAGAAGGGCGTCCTTTTCAGCGGTACAATTTCCAGCAATCTCAGTTTCGGTCTTGAAGAAGCAACAGCCGAACAGCTTGTCGAAGCTGCTGAAATTGCACAAGCAAGAAGCTTTATCGAGGAAAAGGAAGAAAAGTTTGAAAGCCCCATTGCTCAGGGCGGTACCAATGTCTCAGGCGGTCAGAAACAGCGTCTTTCCATTGCACGAGCAATCATGAAGAAGCCGAAAATTTATATCTTCGACGATAGCTTCTCCGCACTCGACTATAAAACCGATGCCGCACTTCGTAAGGCTCTTCATGAAAAAGTTGCCGACTCAACTGTAATCATAGTCGCACAGCGTATTAGTACAATTCTCAACGCTGATAAAATTATTGTACTCGACGAGGGCAAAATTGCAGGTATCGGCAAGCACGAAGAATTGCTGGAAAATTGCGAAATCTATAATCAGATAGCAAGCTCCCAGCTTTCCGAGTCTGAGCTGAAGCAGGGCAGAAAGGAGGTTGAATAATATGGCAGAAACACGCAGACCTCCCAGAAGACACGGCGGACCTCCTCCAATGGAAAAACCTAAGGATTTAAAAGGGACTGCCAAAAAGCTTCTGAAATATATCGGCAGATATAAAGTCGGAATTATCATCGTTCTCATTCTTGCCATTGCTGGAACTGTGTTCAATATCGTCGGACCGAAAATTCTCAGTAAAGCAACAACCGAAATCTTCAACGGCCTTGTCAGCAAAGTTCAAGGCGGAGCAGGAATTGACTTCGATAAGATTTTTCAAATCATAATGACCGTTATGGTTATGTATGTTTTCAGCGGTTCGTTCAGCTTCATTCAGGGCTTGGTAATGACGGAAATGTCACAGCGAATGACCTACCGTATGCGTAAGGAAATCTCTGAGAAAATCCATCGCATACCAATGAAATACTACGAAAGCAATACCCACGGCGAAGTCCTTTCCCGTGTAACAAACGACGTAGATACAGTAGGTATGCACCTTAATCAGAGCATTACCCAGTTTATCACAGCAATCACAACCCTTGTAGGTGTACTTGTAATGATGCTTTCAATCAGCTGGATAATGACACTTATCGCACTTGTAATTCTGCCGATTTCAACAACCTTAATTCTTCTCGTTGTTAAAAAGTCGCAGAAATACTTCAAACAACAGCAGGAATATCTCGGCCACGTCAACGGTCAGGTTGAGGAAGTCTATGGCGGTCACCTCGTAATCAAAGCGTTCAACCGTGAACAGAAATCTCTCGCGGATTTCCAGCGTGACAACCGAACTTTGTACAAATCTGCACTTATGGCACAGTTCCTTTCGGGACTTATGCAGCCTGTAATGGCTTTTGTCGGAAACCTCGGATATGTTGGAGTTGTTGCAACAGGCGCTTGGCTTGCAATCAAGGGAACAATCTCTGTTGGCGATATTCAGGCATTTATCCAGTATGTCCGCCAGTTTACACAGCCAATCAATCAAATTGCACAGGTCTCCAATATGCTCCAGTCAACAGCAGCTGCTGCCGAAAGAGTATTCGAGTTTCTCGATGAAGAGGAAGAACCAAACAGCGAAACAAACCCGATTGCCCCGTCTGAAATTCAGGGCAACGTCGAGTTTGAACACGTCCGCTTTGGCTACAATCCCGATAAAATCATTGTCAAGAATTTTAGTGCCAAGGTTGAAAAGGGACAGATGGTCGCAATCGTCGGACCGACAGGCGCAGGCAAAACCACAATGGTTAAGCTTCTTATGCGCTTCTACGACGTAAATGACGGCGCAATCAAAGTCGACGGTCATGACGTCCGTAACTTCAACAGAAGCAGCTTGCGTGAAGCATTCGGAATGGTATTGCAGGATACATGGCTCTATAACGGAACAATTATGGAAAA
>JAZSHA010000167.1:0-6424 GCA_045533025.1 Oscillospiraceae bacterium | reverse complement strand
CCGAGAACTCTTGCGCCCGAACCGACCATAACATTATTGCCGAGAGTAGGGTGACGCTTGCCCTTTTCCTTACCTGTACCGCCGAGGGTTACGCCCTGATATACAAGGCAGTTGTCACCGATTTCCGTTGTTTCACCGATTACAACGCCTGCACCGTGGTCGATGAAAAAACCCTTGCCGATTTTTGCGCCCGGGTGAATTTCAATTCCCGTAAGAAAACGTGCAAACTGTGAAATACATCGTGCAATAATAAACATTTTTCTTGTATGAAACCAGTGCGCCGCACGGTACAATATAATAGCGTGCAGACCCGAATAGGTCAGCAGAATTTCTATTGTGCTTCTTGCCGCAGGGTCACGCCTTTTAACCGACTCAATGTCGGATTTCACATTTTCGATAATCTTTTCAAACATAACATTCTCCCTTCGTTCTACATATTTCGCCAAACAAAAACCGCCTTCACAGAGTTATCCCTATGAAGGCGGCAACATAAATTTACCACGGTTCCACTTCAATTCGGAGCAATTTTACGCTCCCTCTCTGCCCTGTAACGTGAGCGCACGCAGACGGATACTGAAAAATGTTCCCCGTCTGAACTGACAGCCGCACTTCACAAACCATCCGCTGTATCGTCACACCGACCCGATACTCTCTGTAAGCTTCACAGTATGCTACTCTGACTGCTACGTCTTTCTGATATTGTACTATATTATATCACAGCTTTGCAAAAATTGCAACAGCTTTTCGCTTCTTTGCGAATTAATATTCAACCTCTGTAATTTCAAGGTCAGCAACAAATTCTTCGAAGCACTTCAGCTGTTCCTCGTAAGTTTCATCATTTGTGTCAAACATTATTACATAAGCGTCCTTATCGGAATAGAAATAGTAATTTCTGCCCTTGAATGTATCTATCTGCTTTTTTGTTTCATTGTCAATAAATTCATACTGAATAATATCGTAGTCATACATAATAGCGTCATAGCCGCAAACCTTAACCTGCTGAGGGTCATTAAAAAGCGTATCGCAGGCAGATGTGATATTTGCTATTCTTATCATTGCACAGGCATTATCAGCCCATGTTGCCATATCCATCATATCTTCTTTATAGTTCTGTGCGCGAAGAATTATCTTTGAGCCGCCGTTCATATACAGCTTACCCTGAGATGCCTCATCTTCCTGCACAAGCTTGTATCCGCCTGCAAGAACATCGCCTGTTGTTTTTGGGTTAATCTTGTGAATAGCAAGAATATCGCCTTCTTCAAGAGCACGGGTTGTCAACGCAGCTTCATCCCCGAATATATCATTGTCATCAACCGCAGCTTGGGTCGATGAGCTGCTTTCCGAAGTAACTGCATTTCCGTCGCCGTTTGAGGAGCAGGCTGTCAAAGTCATGGCTGCTGCAAGAAGGACAGCGAGTGTAGCAAATTTAATTTTCTTCATAGTGAATGTTCCTTTCTTATACACATTATTAATTCATTTTTATGTTATTGTAACGTTCTCCGTGGTGCTTTTCGGATAACGAAACTGCCATAGTCGAGAAGCGTTCTTCACGCAAAGCATACTTTGAACCGCTTTTGACAATCCTGTTCTGCTCAGGAAGCACGTTAAGTATCATTATGCTTTCAATTCCGTCGGGGTGGATTTTCTTTTCAAAAGCAGCGCCGTATTTCTCAGCAAGAAGCTGTCTGAAAAGCTCACCCGGAAATTCCGAGGGCTGCTTGAAAATATCAAGCTTTGAAATCCTGTTTTTATTTCCCGAAAGATTAATGCTTCGCACCGAAACCGATGCACGCTTATCGGAAATTCTTTCCACCACAAATTCAACTTTGTCCGGGAACAGCTCATCGCAGCAGCTTTCCGCTGTCATACAAGCGAGAATTGTTTCCAGAATGCTCCTGTTAATACAGACGGTTATACCTTCAATTTCGTTCTGCCAAACCTCGGAAGCCCTTCCGAGAGCCTTTTCGGCATCTGCAGCAGCAAAAGCCACCTCCTGTTCAAGGCTGACAATTTCGTTCTTGCAATTTGGGTCAAGAGCATAATAGATTTGTTCGGGAAGAATTGTTTCATTGAGCAGCATCATAATGTTTCTGTCAATTCGGTTCAGTGAAGAAGCTACATCTGAACCGCCGCCCTTGATAATCATATTAATATCATCTGCAGACATAGCAAGCTGCCCTGCTGACTCTCTGAGTCTTGTACAGAGCGCTGTAAAATAATTCTTCATTGCAGAAATATACTGTGACGAATCCCTGCCGAGATATTCTATAATATACAAGCAGCCGTCAGAGCAGTATTTTATAACATTAAGCATATGACTTACGCCGTTTACGGATACGGATAAAGTTCCGTCCCTCAACTCTTCCTTGCAGGAGATAAAACAAGCTGAATTATCCTCGAATAATTCAAGCTTTTCGGCAGCTGCATTTCTCCATAAAATATTCAATTTTTCGTCCGTAACATCAGCAACCGCAACAGGGATATCCGTTGCACCGTAAATCTGCTTCAGTAAATTGATTGACTCACAGCCCATATCAGAAGTATCCTTTCGGTAGAATATTTTATTCACAGCATTTATTATAGCATAAAAAAGCTTCGATTGCGATAGTTTTTTCAAAATATTATAAATTTTTTCTTTTTTCATCACAAAACCACCAAATTCCGCAGAAAAGTTTTTCACAGACGAATGATATAAACTTGCGTTTCTAAAAATATTTATTGTTTTTCAGTTAATAAATATTGTATATCAACAAATTCAAAAAAGCAATATACTCTGCTAAAATTAATTCAGAAGGAAGGTGGCAGTATGAAACAGCAGCATATTGAAAAGCATCGTATGCTTGGTTTGAAAATTGCATATTATCGTAAACTGAAGGGCTACACTCAAGAACAGCTTGCCGAAAAAGTAAACAAAAGCCTTGCATTTATCGGTGCGGTAGAAGCACCGAATGTATACAGAACAGTTTCTCTTGACACGCTGTTTGATATTGCCGAGGCGCTTGAAATCCCTGTATACAAACTTCTGAACAACGATTAACCGAAACAGTCTGAGCTACATCTCAGACTGTTTTTTATATCGGGCAAAAATTTCTAATTTATGAATTGTTCATAATTTGTGCATAACATATACTATTAATTTGCATAAAATATGTGGTATAATATTTATGAATATGTGCGAATTGTATGAAAGGGGTTCTGCAATATGGAAAGACGTATGAATATAGGTCTTATGATAAGCCATCTTGAAGATGATTTTGCAAGCGCAGTTTGCCGCGGCGCAATTATCGGCGCTAAGGAAATTGACGCTAATCTGTTCATTTTCCCGGGAAGATATATCGACGGCGTTTATGCCGATAAAAAGCGCACCGAGTATGAGTATCAGTACAATACTCTGTTTTCCTATGCCTTTCCGGAGGATATTGATGTTCTGCTTGTTCTCGTGGGAACAATCGGAAACTCCCTTTCAAGCGAACGCAAAAAAGACTTTCTCGCACAGTTCGAAGGTATACCCGTTATCACTATTGCTTCCGAGGTTGAAGGCTATGCTTCGGTATGCTTTGACAATAAAAGCGGTATAAAGGAATGTATAGAACACCTTATCAATGACCACAACTGCCGTAAAATCGGCTTTGTAAGCGGGCCTAAAACAAATGAGGACGCTAATGAGAGACTGGGCGTTTATATTGATGCGCTCAAAACCGCAGGTATCCAGTATGATGAGGAAAAGGTTGCCTATGGAAGATTTTCTCCATACTCCTACAGCGTTGTAAGCGAGCTGCTTGACCGCTGTCCAGACCTTGAAGCTATTGCATTTGCAAATGACGCTATGGCAAGCGGAGCTTACGAGGTTTTCGAGGAAAGAGGAATTGAAGTCGGCAAGGATATTTTCATAACAGGTTTTGACGACTCTCCTGTTGCTGCAACGCTTAATCCTCCGTTGACCACGGTAAAGGCTGATGCCTCCGAGCTTGGATATGATGCAGTTATGGAATGCTTTGAGTACTCAAAGACAGGCAAGCTGGGCAGCAGAAAGGTTCGCTCGGCTATGGTGAAGCGTAAATCCTGCGGCTGCAAGTCCGACTCTTCGGCTGATTTTTCGTATAAAGATGTTTTTGTTTTCAACTACAGCTGGTGTCGTTCAGATATGCAGACGGTTACTGCTGTAAGCAAATATCTTTTTGACAGCTACAGCAAGTCAAATCAGGTTTCAGGTGTTAAAAAGGAATTTGAGCATTTCCTTAAAGAAGTTTTCACGGTGCTCGGTTCTGATGACCACGGCGGAATTACTCTTACGGATAAGGCTGTTGAGGCAATTCCCGAAATGTTTGAAAACCTGCTCACCCCCGAAATGATGAACAGCACCTCACACGATAAGCTGTGCAGCGTTATTGACTACCTCAACCAGCGCTTTGCAGCAGGACTTGATAATCCCGATGACAAGAAACGCCTTGCTTCGGTTTTCATCAGCCTGTATCAGATTATGATGCGTGCCGTTGTAAACTTCAACAATAAGCGTGTTGACGAAGTTGAATTCCTTACATGGCAGTCCAACTCAATCACAAAGGATATGCTCCTTTTTGACAGCTATGACGATAAGGGCTACGGCTCGGTAACCGATAAACTTATGCGCCTTAATATTGCCAGCAGCTACATTTATATTTTCCCTGAAACCCTTTCAAACAGAAAGGAAGAAAAATGGCTGCCGCCTTCAAAGGTGCTGCTGAAATCCTACCACAACAGGGATATCGCTGAAATTGTACCTCTTGAAGAACAGGAAATCTCAATCAGACATCTGTTTGACCATAAGTATATCCCCAAGGACAGACGTGTTACGATGATTTTGTCATCGATTTTCCTTAACGTTGACCATTACGGACTGTTTCTCTGCGAGCTGGAATACGAATATTTCTATTACATAAGCTCCCTTTCTGCACAGCTTTGTGCGGCAATGAAAATTCTCCGCCTTATTCAGGATAAGGAAAATATCCGTCAGGAGCTTGAACAGACTTTGCTTCAGATTAAGGAAAGAAACCTTCTTCTTGATACCATTTCCAAAATTGACGAGCTTACGGGTGTTTATAACAGACGAGGATTTTTCACTCAGGCTAACAGCATAATCTGCTCCCCTATGAACGAGGGCAGGGACGCTCTCATCGTCTTTGCTGACCTTGACAGCCTGAAAATTATCAATGACCAGTTCAGCCACGAGGACGGCGACTTTGCCATCAGAAACGCTGCAAAAATTCTCCATGACTCCTTCAGAAGCTCCGACGTTATCGGACGAATCGGCGGTGACGAATTCTCCGTACTTGCAATGGTTGAAAACGCAACAAGCGAAGAGGTTATCGATATTGTCAGAGCCAGAGTTGCGGCGGCAACAGAGGCTTTCAACAATACTCACGATAAACCATATGTTGTCCATATGAGCGTTGGTATGTACGCTTTCAAGTGTGGCCACGATGTTGAGCTTTCGAAAATTCTTGCTCAGGCTGACAATGTGCTTTACGACCAGAAGAAAAACAAGAAATCCATTCTCAGATAATCTTTCGGCAGGGCTTGTCCCTGCCGTTTTTCTCTACGGTTGGTTTATTGATTTATGGAGCAACAGCTGCTATAATTGTGACAGAAAGGAAGATGAGTATGAATTCCGAAAAAACAGGGGCACTGCTCCGAAAGCTTCGTACCGAAAAAGGTTTCACACAGGCGCAGGTTGCTGAAAAGCTTCTTGTCAGCGACAAGGCTGTTTCAAAATGGGAGCGTGGACTCGGCTGTCCAGACATTTCCGTGCTGAATGATATCGCTCAGCTGTACGAAGTACCCGTTGAGACTCTTCTTGACGGAGAAATAACAAGTAACAACATAGTTGGAGGAAATATGAAAAGGGTTCAATTCTATATCTGCACTGAGTGCGGAAATATTTTTACAGCGGCTGCAAGCGGGGAAATTTCCTGCTGCGGAAGAAAGCTTGCACCACTTGAGGCTGTTGCACCTGACGAGGGTCACACACCGAAAATTGAGGACATCGACGGTGAATTTTACGTGACATTTTCCCACGAAATGACCAAGGCGCACTACATCACCTTTGCGGCGTACGCAGGCTGTGACAGAGTGCATCTCGTGAAGCTCTATCCCGAGCAGGAAGCGGCAATAAGGCTACCACGTATTGGCGGCGGTGTGCTGTATTTCTATTGTAACCAGCACGGGTTTATTAAAGTTAAATTGTAAAATCAAGGGTGTCGGACTTCCGATGCCCTTTTCATTTTGATGTGCTGAAAGAAAATTTGCAGAAATTGTTGATTATTCCAAAAAAATGTGATATGATTATAAGGTATACTTAAAATCACGAAAGGATTGGTTTTGAAATGAAGAAGGAGCTTTCAAAGCTCTATGACCCAAAGGAAGTAGAGGATAAAATATATAAATT
>JAZSHA010000284.1:0-15644 GCA_045533025.1 Oscillospiraceae bacterium | reverse complement strand
GGAAGGAAGCCTGCCTTGACAGAGCAAGGTCAATGTATGAGCGTGACAAAAACCACGCAAGCGTGCTGATATGGAGCTGCGGAAACGAAAGCTACTGCGGTGATGATATTGCAGCAATGGCTGACTACTTCCACGAGGTTGACAAGACAAGACTTGTTCATTACGAAGGCGTTGTGTGGAACAGAAAATATGACCACATCACCGATATGGAAAGCAGAATGTATGCAAAGCCTGACGAGGTTGAGGAATACCTGAAACAGAACACGGGCAAGCCCTACATCAGCTGTGAATATATGCACGCTATGGGCAACTCCCTCGGCGGTATGAAGCTTTACACCGACCTTGAAGATAAGTACGAAGCATATCAGGGTGGCTTCATCTGGGACTACATCGACCAGTCACTTTACAAAGACGGAGTGCTTGTTTACGGCGGCGACTTTGACGACAGGGCAAGCGATTACGGCTTCTGTACAAACGGTATTGTTTACGCTGACCGCACATATTCTCCAAAGGTAAGCGAAGCAAAACAGCTTTATTCCAACATCAGAATGAGCATTTCAGACAGAGTGCTTACAATAGAAAACAGAAACCTTTTTGTTGGAACAGAGGGATATATTTTCAAGGTCACACTTGAAAAAGAGGGCGAAATTCTTGCGGCAGAGGAACACCGTCTGAACATTTCCGCAGGTGAAAAAGACAGCGTGAAAATCGGTCTTGAAGTTCCCGAAAATGGCGGCGAGTATGTTCTTACAGCTTCCGCAGTTATTGCTGAAGATACAATCTGGGCAGAAAAGGGACACGAGATTTCTTTTGCACAGGAGGTTGTTAAAACTCCCGAAATTACAGTAAATGCACAAGTTCACCAAGCTGAAATTGTGTATGGTGACTTCTGTATAGGCGTACACGGTGAAAACTTCTCAATGCAGTTCGACAAGCGTGAGGGCGGAGTAAGCTCCCTGATTTACGGCGGTACAGAATACATCACAAGAGCACCGAAAATCAGTTTTTTCAGAGCACACACCGACAACGACACAGGTGCAGGCTATCCATACGAAAACGCACAGTGGCAGATTGCAGGAAGATGTGCAAAGCTTCTCGGTCTTGACACAAAGGAAAACGCTGACAGCCTTGAGGTTACATTCAAATTCCTTGCACCTACAGTGACCTCATTTGAATACAAGGTTACATACATCGCATATTTCGACGGCAGACTTGGCGTAAAGGCTGAGTATTACGGAGTAAAGGGACTTTCCGATATGCCAGTATTTGCAATGGATTTCAAAATGAAGAAGCAGTATGACAAGTTCACATACTACGGAATGGGCCCCGATGAAAACTATATTGACCGTGACAACGGCGCAAAACTTGGTGTGTATACATCGACAGCAAACGACAACTTCACAAAGTATCTTAACCCGCAGGAATGCGGCAACAGAACAGGTGTGAGATATGTTGGCGTGTACGAAGAAAACGGAGCAGGTCTTTGCTTTACTGCAAATGAACAGCCCTTTGAAATGAGTGTGCTGCCGTATAACGCATATGAGCTTGACAATGCTATGCACCGTGACGAGCTTCCTGACCCGACCTACACTTGGGTACGCATTGCCGCAAAGCAGATGGGCGTTGGCGGCGATGACAGCTGGGGTGCACCCGTACACAAGGAATTCAAGATAAACAGCGAAGAAGCAATGACTCTCGAATTTACAATAAACTCTCTTTAACTTTTGAAAGGAGCAACTGTTATGAACATTCTTAACGCATTACAGGGTATCGAAAACAACGAATTCATGAGAACCTTCAAGGACTTTTACGGAACAGCCGAGGAAGAACTGAAATATCAGAAGCAGCGTTATCTTGACGCAGTAAACAGCTTTGCAAAGCTTTATCCGAAGAGAAAGGATATCCGCATTTTCTCCGCTCCGGGAAGAACTGAAATCGGCGGCAACCATACCGACCATCAGCACGGCTGTATTCTTGCGGCGGCAGTAAATCTTGATATCATTGCAGTTGTGGCATTCCACAAGGACGGCGTAATCCGTGTAAAGTCCGAGGGCTACGATGCGTTCACCGTAAATCTGAGTGATGTTTCCGTTCAGTCGGGCAAGACAGGCACAGCCGCAATTATAAGCGGTATTGCCGCAAGCTTTATGGACAGAGGCACGGAAATCGGCGGATTTGACCTTTACTGCACATCTGACGTGCTCAGCGGCAGCGGAATTTCCTCCTCTGCGGCATTTGAAACACTTATCGGAACAATTATCGACACCTGCTGCAACGACAGCGGAGCAGGTGCGGTTGAGATTGCAAAAATCGGACAGTTTGCGGAAAATGTTTATTTCGGCAAGAACAGCGGTCTGATGGACCAGACGGTTTCTTCCGTGGGCGGCTTGGTGTTCATTGACTTCTTCGACACGGAAGAGCCGAAGGTTGAAAGCTTCAACTGCGATTTTGAGGAGTACGGCTACTGCCTGTGCATTACTGACACAAAGAGCAGTCACGCTGACCTTACGGAAGATTACACCGCTATCAGAAGCGAGATGGAAAGCGTTGCAAGAGAGTTCGGCAAGCCGCATCTTCGTTTCGTAAGCGAGGTTGCGTTCTATAACGAAATTCCGAGAATTCGTGAAAAGTGCTCCGACAGAGCGATAATCCGTGCGGCACATTTCTTTGAGGAAAACAGCCGTGCAAAGTTTGAAGCGTCAGCTTTAAGGGACGGCAATATGGAGTATTTCCTTGAGCTTGTGAGAAAGTCGGGACACTCCTCCGCAACACTTCTGCAAAATCAGTATTCCTGCTCCGACCCTGAAAATCAGGCGATAACTCTTGCAATAATGATGAGCAGAAAGCTTCTCGGCGACAAGGGTGCAGTAAGAGTTCACGGCGGCGGTTTTGCAGGAACAATTCAGGCATTTGTACCTGTTAATCTTGCAAACAAATACATTACCGAAATGAACAGAATTTTTGGCGAGAACGCCTGCACAAAAATGAGAATTCGTCCCGTTGGCGGCGTTGAGATTACAAAGTAACGGAACTGAAATAAGTATTGTTTCCTTCCTGCGGTTTAGCCAAATTACAGGTTTGTTTATGCAGAGATTGATTTTTGTGACAAAGTCACCGACAGCTCTGCATAAAATGAATATAATGGTATCATAAAAGGAAGAATAATATACAGACAGAAAAAACGGTGTTTGGCAAAGGTTTACAAAAGGAACTATTTTACACTTTACTTTTTTGTGATAATGGTGTATAATTTATAAAACAACTGTGTTGGGAGGAAACAAAAATGAACATTACAAACGATATCATCTATGTTGGCGTCAACGACCATAACATCGACCTTTTTGAGGGACAGTATGTTGTTCCTAATGGTATGGCGTACAACTCCTATATTATAAAGGATAACAAGATTGCTGTTATGGACACGGTTGATGTGAATTTCACACATCAGTGGCTGGACAATATTCAGAATGCTCTCGCAGGACGTCAGCCTGATTACCTTGTTGTTCAGCATATGGAGCCCGACCATTCTGCAAATATTCTGAACTTTATGAAAAACTACCCAAATACAAAGATTGTCTCCTCGGCAAAGGCTTTTACAATGATGAAGCAGTTCTTCGGTACTGATTTTTCAAGCTGCAGGATTGTTGTAGGGGAGGGCGATACCCTCAATCTCGGAAGCCACGTTCTTCATTTTGTATCAGCTCCGATGGTGCACTGGCCTGAGGTTATTGTTACTTATGACAGCAAGGACAAGGTGCTTTTCTCCGCTGACGGCTTCGGTAAGTTCGGTGCGCTCGATGTTGAGGAGGACTGGGCTTGCGAGGCAAGACGCTACTACATCGGCATTGTGGGCAAGTACGGCGCACAGGTTCAGGCTCTGCTGAAAAAGGCTGCAACGCTTGACATTCAGGCTATCTGCCCGCTTCACGGTCCTGTATTGAAGGAAAATCTCGGATACTATATTAATTTGTATGATACATGGTCAAGCTACAGCGTTGAGTCAGAGGGCATTGTGATTGCGTACACCTCTGTTTATGGCAACACAAAGAAGGCTGTTGTACAGCTGGCTGAGAAGCTGAAGGCAAAGGGTTGCCCGAATGTTGTTGTGAACGATTTAGCGAGATGCGATATGGCTGAGGCTGTTGAGGACGCTTTCCGCTACGGTAAGCTTGTTCTTGCAACAACAACCTACAACGCTGAAATCTTCCCGTTCATGCACCAGTTCATCACTCATCTTACTGAGCGTAACTTCCAGAACAGAACTGTTGCGTTTATCGAAAACGGAAGCTGGGCACCTCTCGCTGCAAAGGTTATGAAAGGAATGCTTGAAAAGAGCAAGAACCTGAAGTTCTGCGATACAACAGTAAGAATTCTTTCAGCGCTGAACGAGGAAAGTTCCGCACAGCTTGAAGCGCTTGCTGACGAGCTTTGCAGGGATTATCTTGCTCAGCAGGACTCTACCGCTGACAAGAACGACCTTTCCGCACTTTACAACATCGGCTACGGTCTTTATGTTGTAACTTCAAATGACGGCAAGAAGGACAACGGCTTAATCGTAAACGCTGTTACTCAGCTTACAGACTCGCCTAACAGAGTTGCTGTCACAATAAACAAGGCAAACTATTCCTACCACGTTATCAACCAGACAAAGAAAATGAACGTGAACTGCCTTTCCACAGATGCTCCGTTTGCAGTGTTTGAAAAGTTCGGCTTCCAGAGCGGACGAAACACTGACAAGTTTGCAGGCTGTGAACCGCTTCGTTCCGACAACGGACTGATATTCCTGCCGAGACACATCAACTCGTTTATGTCTCTTGAGGTTGTACAGTATGTTGATTTGGACACCCACGGAATGTTTATCTGTGAGGTTACCGAGGCAAGAGTAATCAACGATGACCCGACAATGACATATGCGTACTACCACGAATATGTGAAGCCGAAGCCTGATACAGAGGGCAAGAAGGGCTTTGTCTGCAAAATCTGCGGCTACATTTACGAGGGCGACACACTTCCCGAGGACTTCATCTGCCCGCTCTGCAAACACGGTGCGGCGGATTTTGAGCCAATACAATAAATGAATTTTAGGAGGAAATTATTATGAAATATGTATGCGACGCTTGCGGCTGGGTATATGATGAGGAGCAGGGTGCACCTGAGCTTGGTATTGCTCCCGGCACAAAGTTTGAGGATTTGCCTGAAGATTTCGAGTGCCCACTCTGCGGAGTAGGAAAGGATATGTTCAGCGAGGAATAATGAAGGATAAAGTTGAATATTGATTATTATGGTGTCGGTTTTTGTCTGACGATTTTAAATTGTCAGCACAGCCGACACCATAATTCCTAATTACGCATTCCTAATTCCGAATTCCGTTTAGTTATTCTGCCAAAAAAATTCAAAATGAAAATTTGTTCTTGACAAGGGAATAAGGAAGTGGTATACTGATAAAGTATCCTCGTCTGCGTATCGTCGCAGGCGTAATCCAAGAGGAGGTGTTTTTAATGGCAAAGGTAAACGAAACTTATGAGACCATGGCAGTTTACAGCCTGAAGAACGGTGAGGAAGGCGTTAAGGCTCTTAACGATAAGTTCACTGCTCTCATCGAGGCTAACGGCACTATGGAGTCCGTTAACGAGTGGGGTAAGAGAAAGCTTGCTTACGAGATTAACTACGAAGCAGAAGGCTACTATGTGCTTTACACATTCACATCAAAGCCTGATTTCCCTGCTGAGCTCGACCGTGTATTCAAAATCACAGACGGCGTTATGCGTTCCATGACTACTGTAAAGTAAGAGGAATGAGTAAAGCTGAAAAAGAAAGGTTGGCAGTATTATGTTGAACAAGGTTATCTTAATGGGCAGACTTACTGCCGATCCGGAACTGAGACAGACACCTAACGGTGTTTCCACTTGCCGCTTTACCGTTGCGTGCGACAGAAATTTCGTACCGCAGGGCGGCGAAAGACAGGCTGACTTTATTTCTGTTACCGCTTGGCGTCAGACTGCCGAATTTGTAAGCAGATACTTTACAAAGGGCAGAATGATTGCTGTTGAAGGTACTCTCAGAACAGGCAGCTATCCTGACAAGCGTTATCCCGATGTTACTCATTATACAACGGATGTTTACGCTGACCAGGTTTACTTTGCAGGTGACAAGCCTGCTCAGCAGCAGGGCGGCAATTTTGCTCCACAGCAGTTTGCTCAGCCTCAGCAGTTCAACCAGCCTGCTCAGAATGCTCAGTTCGCTCCGCAGCAGAGTGCTCCTGCACCTGCAGTTTCTTTCGGAGATTTCAGCGATTTTGAAGAAGTTATCGGAGATGGCGATTTGCCGTTCTGATAACGCTGAAAACTGTATTTAAATTTTATAAGGAGGTTTCATAATGGAGAAGGATAGAGAAAGAGCTCCACGCGGCGCAAAGAGAACCCGTAAGAAGGTTTGTATGTTCTGCGCTGACAGAGTGGAGAAGATCGATTACAAGGATAT
Organism: Oscillospiraceae bacterium; assembly: GCA_045533025.1. Taxonomy (GTDB): domain Bacteria; phylum Bacillota; class Clostridia; order Oscillospirales; family Ruminococcaceae; genus RGIG8773. The sequence goes on along the minus strand of JAZSHA010000284.1, from coordinate 9,164 downwards.
CAACAGACTCAAGAAGTGCATGACTGAGAGAGCTAAGATTCTCCCAAGACGTGTTACAGGTACTTGTGCTTGCCACCAGAGAGAACTCACAGTTGCTATCAAGCGTGCAAGATATGTTGCTCTGCTTCCTTACGTTTCCGACTAATTAAGAAACAGATAAACTCCCCAAGAGATTCTTGGGGAGTTTTTGTTTTGACTAAAATCAGCATAGTATAATTTAGCGGGAGATTGCGCAAATCTATTGAGGGAGACTCTTTTGAAGAGGTTCTCTTTAGTCTCTCTGATGCTTCTAATGTAAAATACCCATATAGGGCAACTTCCCTATATGGGTATTTTAGACTGAAAGTCTTTGGAAAGGGGGCTGGGGAAGAACCTTTCCTCAGAAAGGTTTTCCCCAGTGGGTCTCCACAATCTTCCCGCTGAATTATAATTTATGCTAATTTTCTTCAAGTCCAAGCTTTTTGATTCTTGCGCGAATTGCGCCGAGGGAGCGCTTGTGGTTGTCGCTTATCTGCTTGACGGTAAGCCCCTCCTCCATCTCGATTTCCAGCATGGAGTCCTCCTCGTCAGTCCAGGGCTGACCTGCGCTTTCGGTGTAGACAGGCTTCGTTACAGCGATACGTTTCATATTGGGGTGCGTCTCGACATAGTTTGAAATAAGGGTGCAGAAGGCTTCGCCGTAGCTTTCTGCTTTTCTTTTGCCCACGCCTGCAACGGCAAGAAACTCCGCGTTGTTTTCGGGAAGCTTCCTGCACATATCCTTCAGCGCCGCATCTGCAAAAATTATGTATGCAGGGACGTGAAGCTCTGCGGCAAAGCTGCTTCTCAGCTTTTTCAGTTCTGCGAAAAGTCCCATATCCACGCCGTAATCCACGGTCGACGTCTTGATTTGAACAGCAGTTTCCTGCTCCTTTTCCATCTTCATTTCGACCTTTATTCTGTCACGGACAATCTCCGCCGATTTGGGAGTTGTCGCTACAACAGAAAATTCCCCCTCAACTGCAAGCCAGCCGTTGTCGATAAGGTAGTCCATAATTTTCACAATCTTAACCTGCGTGAAATCCGTCATAATCCCGTAGGTGGGCAGCTTGTCAAGTCCGAACTGGGTAATGCGCTTGTTGGCGCTGCCCTTTAAAATGTCAGCAATCAGCTTCCGTCCGAAGCTTCTTCCGCTGTTCTGGACACGGTAAACGCAGGACACAATTTTCTGCGCTTCGGTTGTAACATTAACGGTTTCAAAGTTGGAATTGCAGGCTGAACAGTTTCCGCAGTAGGCAGGGGAGCGCTCCCCGAAATAGCGGAGAATATACTCACGCAGACAGCCTGTGGTGTTGCAGTAGAAGGTCATTGATTTAAGGCGCTCCAAATCCTTCTGCTGTACAGCTTTGCGCATTTCCTCGGTCATTTCCGTGTTCTCCTCGCTGCTCTTTTCAATCAGGAAACGGTTTGTACGCACATCCTGACCGCTGTAAAGAAGCACGCACTGGGCAGGCTCGCCGTCACGTCCTGCACGTCCTGCCTCCTGATAGTAGCCCTCGATATTTTTCGGCATATTGTAGTGCACAACAAACGAAACGTTGGACTTGTCAATGCCCATTCCGAAAGCGTTTGTGGCAACCATGACCGTCTTTCTGTCGCAGATGAAATCCTCCTGATTTGTACGGCGCTCCTCGTCATCAAGACCTGCGTGGTAGCGTGAAGCGGAGTAGCCGTCCTCGCAAAGCCTTTCGCAGACCTCCTCAACGGTTTTTCTTGTTATGCAGTACACGATACCGCTTTTGCCCTCGTTTTCGTCAAGGATTTGTTTCAGCTCGGTATATTTGTCCTTGGGGTGACAGACGCCAAAATAAAGATTTTTTCTGTCGAAGCCTGTAGTAATTGTGAAGGGGTTGTTCAGCCGTAAAATGTTGCTGATATCCTCCTTTACCTCAGCTGTAGCTGTAGCGGTAAAGGCGCTTACAACGGGACGATAGGAGAGCCGTTCGATGAACTCGACTATTTTCAGATAGCTTGGTCGGAAGTCCTGACCCCATTGTGAAACGCAGTGTGCCTCGTCAACGGTTACCATAGAAATTTTCGTGCTTTCAGCAAAGGAGATGAACTCGTCCGTGGTAAGTCTTTCAGGTGCAACGTAAATGATTTTGTACATTCCCATTCGTGCACGGCGGAAAACCTCTCTGTACTGTGGAAGGGTAAGGGAGCTGTTTATGTAAGCCGCCTTCACGCCCGATTGGACAAGTGCGCTGACCTGGTCGGACATAAGGGAAATAAGCGGAGAAATGACGATTGTTATTCCATCAAAAAGAAGCGCAGGAACCTGATAGCAAACCGATTTTCCTGCGCCTGTAGGCATAATGCCGAGGACGTCACGACCTGAGAGAATGCTGTCGATAAGTTCCTCCTGACCCTGACGGAATTCGGTATGCCCGAAATATTCACTTAAAACCCCGTACTTGTTCATCACGATTTCCCCAATTTTTATAGTTTACATTTGTAACCCTGCAAATGCTCTTTCAGCGGACAGCTTTCACACTTAGGGCTTCTCGCTGTGCAGTAGTCACGTCCGAAAATTACTATTCTGTGGCAGAAGTCGCTACCCTTTTCCGCAGGTATGATTTTCAGCAAATCCTGCTCGACTTTTTTCGGGTCGGTTTCCTTTGTCAGACCCAGTCTGCCCGTTATTCTTATGCAGTGAGTATCCGTAACAATTGCAGGCAAACCGTGCACGTCCCCCATAATAAGATTTGCTGTCTTTCTGCCGATACCCGAAAGGGTAGTAAGTTCGTCAATTGTTTTCGGAAGCTCACCTCCGAAATCGTACAGCAGACGTCTGCACGCTTCAACAATACTTTTTGCCTTTGTCTTATACAGACCGCAGGGCTTCACGATTTCCTCCACGTCCGCAATGTCAGCTTCGGCAAAGGCTTCAAGGGTTGGATATTTTGCAAAAAGGTCTTTCGTAACGATGTTCACCCTTGCGTCTGTGCACTGTGCAGAAAGACGTCCTGCAATCATAAGCTCGTAGGGGTGGCTGTAGATGAGTGAGCATTTTGCGTCGGGATAGATTGCTTCAAGTCCCGACACCGCAAGCATTGCACGTTCTTTTTTAGTCATTGCCGTCACCTCCGTCAATATAATCTCCCGTAACCTTGCCCTTTACCTCAAACCAGAATGTGCTTCCAACGTTAAGCTCGGAGCGCACACCGAATTTGAAGTTGTGCTGTTTTAAAATCTGCTTTACAATGGACAGACCGAGACCCGTGCCGATAACCTCACGTCGGCTCTTTTCCGCACGGTAGTATCTGTCGAAAATCAGCGGCAGAAGCTCAGGCTCGATGCCCTTGCCCGTGTCGGTGATTTCAATTCGTGCTGTTGTTTCGTCCTTGATAAGCTGGGTAATGTATACGGTTTTGTTTTCGCCGGTGTAATTCACGGCGTTGTTGATAAGGTTGTAGAGCACCTGCTCAATTTTTATCACGTCAGCTTCAATTTCAAAATTCTTTTCGGTACTCAGGTGGAAGCTGTAGCCCTTCTGCTCCACAAGCAGGGTATAGCGCCCCATAATTTCGTGAATTTTTCTTGTGATGGAGAAGGTGGATTTTTCAATTCCCGTTGCGCCGCTTTCCAGCTTTGACAGGTCGAGAATATCGTTTACCAGCGCCGCAAGTCTGTCGCTTTCCTCAATGATGATATTGACGTGCTCCTCACGCTTTACGGGGTTATCGCCTGACAAGTCCCTTATCATTTCGGCGTAAGCCTTTACCATTGTAAGGGGAGTGCGCAAATCGTGGGAGATATTCGCCACAAGGTCACGCTGCAAGGCGTCAACCTTTGAGATTTCCTCGGCAGCGTGGTTAAGGGTATCAGCAAGAAGCTCCGTTTCGGTGTAGCCCCTTCCATCAAAGCGGACGGTGTAGTCACCCTGTCCCATAACCTTTGCGGACTTTGTAATTCGTCCGATAGGGGTTTCGATAAGACGCGCAAGGAAATAGGAAATACCAAGACCAAGGATAAGAAGCATAATGCTTATCCAGAAAATCTGACGGTAGATGATGGACTTGGTGGACTCCAGCGGCTCAAGGGAGGTGTTGAGGTAGATATATCCGCTTGGATTGTCCATTTCCCCCAGCACCATAACAAAGAGCATAGTGTTGTGATTGAAGCGGGGATTCTTAACCTCGGTATAATGGATACCCGTGCTGCTTTTCAGCGCTTCGGCACGGTGCTTGTAAAGCTGCTGCGCACCTGCCATACTGTGAATAAGGCAGTTGTTTGCCATCATATCATAGGAGTAAACAGGGTTTCCGTAGGCGTCCTGAATAAGGATACACATATTGTTATCGTAGGCAATACGGTCAAGATTTTCGATTGTGAATTCGTCAGCGCTCCAGCCTGAGAGAATGTAGCCTGCGATATCGAAAATGTTCTGTATTTTTGTTCTTTTGTAGTTTGTTTCCAGCGACACGCCGAAGGTAAACCACACAAGGAAAAGGATACTGCTGATAAAGATTGCAAAATACAGCCATACCGTGTTGCGTATGCTTTTAAGATTGTTTCTCAAAACAAAACCCTTTCCGCCTTACGCTTCAAACTTGTAGCCCATGCCTCTGAGGGTAACGATGAATTTTCTGTAATCGCCCAGAGAGCTTCTCAGCATTTTTATATGGGTATCAACAGTGCGGTCATCGCCGTAGAAATCGTATCCCCATACTTCCTCAAGAAGCTTTTCACGGGAAAGGGCAATACCTTTGTTGCGGACAAGGTAAAAGAGCAGGTCGTATTCCTTAGGGGTAAGCTGTGCAGTTTTGCCGTCGATTGTGACTTCTCTGCCTGTGATGTTGATTTCCAGCCCCTCAAAGCGGATTTTCTCGATTTTGGTTTCCTCAGCTGTGCCGCCTCTTTTCAGCACGGCTTTAATTCTCGCAAGAAGCTCCTTAGGGGAGAATGGCTTTACGACGTAATCGTCAACGCCGATTTCAAAACCGAAAAGCTTGTCGTACTCCTCACCTCTTGCGGAAAGCATAATAACGGGTATCTGCTTTGTCTTGCGGATTTCCTTTACAGCGGAGTATCCGTCAAGACGAGGCATCATAATATCCATAATGATTATGTCGAAATCCTCCTTGCGGCAAAGCTCAACCGCTTCCATTCCGTTTTCCGCTTCGGCAGTTTCATACCCTTCAAACTCGGCGTACTCCTTAACAACGTTGCGTATCATTTTTTCATCGTCAACAATAAGAATTCTCGGCATAGGTCATCGTCCTTTCAAAATGAAAATGTGTTTCGTCAAAATTCATTATTAATAGGTATCTGCTTTATCTATTTTAACATTTAATTGTGTCGGCTTTGTGAAATTTTAGCTTAAATTCAGTGTTTAATCTTTATAATTATTGACAAAAATAAACTGATTTTGTATAATGTAATTGTAATTATAATACAATAAAATGCTGTAGGTGCGCAAATCTGTCGGGATTTCGAAGTGAAATGTCAGTGAATATTGTGCACCGTTTGGCTTGATTTATTTTTGGGGAAGGGGGAAATCGATATGCGTAAAAGGTCTCAGATGTTCATAATCTGCGCCGTTTACATTGCGGCTTTTCTTACAGTTTTCAATGTTGCGCTGAGAATTCCCGCTTACACAAACGTTATTATGATAAGCTTTGCTGCGGTAGCTGTTGTTTCCGCTGCTATTCTCATTGTAATGCTCAGAAACTATGCGAGGGAAAGAATTATCCGCGAAAGGGAAAATATCTCAAAGATGATGCAGAGCATCAACGCTATGGCTATTCTTTGGGACGCTGATTTCCGTTACGTTGAGGTAAACAGCGAGCTGACCAAGTCAATCGGCTACACCTCGGAGGATTTGTCAGACATAAAAACGCTGGAAAAGGTTCTTCCTGCGGACGCTTTTGCTCCGAGCTTACAGGCTGTTGTAAACAACCGCGACGAGGAATTCTATGTTACCGCAAAGGGCGGCGCAAAGGTCTGCACGGTATGGAACACCTCAATCGTAAGCGTGAACACCGTCAAGAAAAGAAAACGCTATCTTATGCTTTCAATCGGTCTTGACCTTTCCGAGATGGTAAGAATGAAGGAAGACCTTATTCAGTATTCCAAAAACCTTGCTGAGTCTGAAAAACGCTATATGTTCTCGATGGAGCTTTCCGAAATCGGTCTGCTGCTTAAAGAGTCGGGGGCAAGCAACTACTATATCTCCGAACAGCTTCAGAAAATGCTGGGTATCAGCACTGAGGTAATTTCCCCCGGCGTGTTCAGGGCAAGATTTCACCCCGAGGACGTTATGGTTTACGATGCGCTTGAGGGAACAATGACAAACACCCGAAGCGGCGACCATTCAATCCACAGCACGGAATTCCGTATGCTTGCGGCGGACAACACCTACCACTGGTATCAGTTCCGTTACAAGGTTAATCCGGGGCAGAACCGTATTCTTGCCGATATAGGCGGTGCGGTGCTGGATATTACCCGTGAAAAGGAAAAGGATATCCTTATCGAAAAGATGGCGTACATCGACGATGTTACCCAGATTTTCAACAGAAACAAGTTTATGCAGATTGGTCAGGAAACCTTTGAATGCTCTGCTGAAGCGGGACAGACCTACTGGGTTATCGTTCTTGATATCGACAATTTCCATATTATAAACGATACCTGCGGTTATCTGAACGGAAACAAGCTTCTTAATGAGTTCGGTAAGATTGTAAAGCAGGAGCTTACAAAGGGCGGTTTCGGCGCAAGAATAGGCGGCGACAACTTCGCTATGCTTATCCACGATAACGGCGACGAAACGCTTCCTGTTACGATTATCAAGAAGATGCAGAACAGACTTCAGGAGGTCAGCAGCGAATTCCTTATGCACCAGACTGTAACCTGTTCGGCAGGCTACTGCAAGATGTCCGACGGCGGCGATAACTTTGCCGCAATCCTTGACCACGCTGAATTCTCGCTGAGTATGTCCGACGGCACAAAGGGCGATATTATCCGCTATGACAATAAGGTGCACGAGAAAATCCTCGCAGGCAACGCTCTTGAAAGCGAGCTTGCACACGCACTGGAAAACGGCGAGCTGGTGCTCTACTATCAGCCGAAAATCAACCTTACCGATGGCTCTCTTATCGGTATGGAGGCGCTTATCCGCTGGATAAAGCCCGACGGTACAATCGTGCCCCCGAACCAGTTTATCCCTGTTGCGGAAAATTCCCTGCTGATTACCGACATAAGCAACTTCGTGCTTCATGAGGCGTGCAGACAGAACAAAAAGTGGCAGGATATGGGCTTCCCGCCGATTACTGTTTCTATCAACCTTACCGCTGTTGACTTCTATCAGACGGACGTTAAGGAGGTTATTCAGAACACCCTTACCGAAACGGGCCTTGAAGCACAGTGGCTGGACGTTGAGCTTACAGAGTCCCTTGCGCTGAAGGATATCGACCACGCTGTTCAGCAGATGAAGGAAATCAAGGAGCTGGGTGTAAAGCTTTCTATGGACGACTTCGGCACGGGTTACTCGTCACTGAGTTATATTCAGGTGCTTCCGATTACATTGCTGAAGCTGGACCGCTCATTTATAATGTATCTTGAAGAGGACGAAATATCCAGAGAAATCGTTTCTGCGGTTATAAGAATTGCTAAATCCAAGAAGATTGAAACAATTGCAGAGGGTATTGAAACTGTAGGTCAGGCTGAAATTCTCAAGGAGTCAGGTTGCGACCACGCACAGGGCTACTTCTTCGGCAAGCCGATGCCTGCTGATAAGTTTGAAGAGTTTATGGCAATGAAGTGCGGCATGAATGTTAATGCATAAGTTGAGGGGACGCCGCTGAAAAGTGAGCGTCCCTTTTGTTTTAAAAGGAGGAAAATAAAATGGCTAAGAGAAGAATAGGTATCCTTACAAGCGGCGGCGACTGTCCCGGTCTTAACGCTACAATCAGAGGCGTTGCAAAGGCGTGCTTTGAGAGAATGGGCGAGGATAATGTTGAAATCGTTGGTATCCAGAACGGCTACTACGGTCTTATCAACAACATAGCAAGAGATATGCGTCCGTCAGAATTTTCGGGTATTCTCACTCAGGGCGGCACAATCCTCGGCACAAAGCGTCAGCCGTTCAAGATGATGTCCGTTATTGGCGAGGATAACGTGGACAAGGTCAAGGCTATGAAGGAAACCTACAAGAAGCAGAAGCTTGACTGCCTGCTGACTCTCGGCGGCAACGGTACTCACAAGACTGCAAACCTCCTTTCAGAAGAGGGACTGAACGTTATCGGTCTGCCAAAGACTATCGACAACGATATTTTCGGCACGGACGTAACTTTCGGTTTCCATACAGCTGTTGATATTGCAACTGACGTTATCGACAGACTCCACACAACAGCCGCTTCCCACAGCCGTATTCTTATGGTTGAGGTTATGGGCAACAAGGCAGGCTGGCTTACACTCTATTCGGGTATCGCAGGCGGCGCTGATATCATTATTATCCCAGAAATTCCTTACGACTCCGAAAAGGTAATCGAAGCACTCAACAAGCGTGCAGCAGCTGGCAAGACATTCTCAATCGTTGCCTTTGCAGAGGGCGCTTATGATATCGAAGAAGCAAAAATGAAGAAGAAGGAACGCGCTAAGTTGCGTCAGGAGGCTGGCATCACAACTGCTACAAGCCGACTTGCCGCACAAATTCAGAAGGGCACAGGAATTGAAACAAGAGTCTGCGTGCCCGGACATATGTTAAGAGGCGGCAGTCCGTCAGCTTATGACAGAGTTCTCGCAACAAAGTTCGGCGTCCGTGCAGCAAAGCTTATCGAGAAGGAGAAGTACGGCTACTCGGTAGCGATGGTAAAGAACGCAATTACGGAAAATCCGCTGAGTGAAGTTGCAGGCAAGACAAAGTTTGTAACGGAAGACCACCAGATGGTAGTAACAGCAAGACATCTCGGAATTTCTTTCGGGGACTAAAAACCAAAAGCAAGCTTTTAAAACCAAAAGCAAACTTTTGGTTCAGAGTTTTCCTGCGGAAAACATCAGACATAATAATGGGTTCCCAAAGGGTGTCCGCCCCCTTTGCCAGGGTTCTTAGGGCCGGAGCCCCTAAGTCGTCCGTCGCAACGGACGACACACCCCTATCGTTCAAAAACGGAGATAAGGGGAAGGGG
>JAZSHA010000218.1:0-19080 GCA_045533025.1 Oscillospiraceae bacterium | reverse complement strand
TATATGATAGGCGGCAAAATGTTTGTTGCAGTGTGTCTTGATGAGAATGACAAACCCTATTATATAACCCTTAAACTTGAACCGCTTGAAGGCGAGTTTTTCAGAAATCAATATGAAGATATTGTCCCTGGTTATTATATGAATAAAGTTCATTGGAACTCTATCAAACCTGACGGCGAAGTGCCTGATGAGTTGCTAAAGGAGTTAGTAGATAAATCCTATAATCTTATTCTAAAAGGCTTTAGTAAGAAAAGACAGAAGGAGATATTAAACCAAGCAAATAATTAAAGAAACGTATAATCAGATATTTAAAAATATACAAAACAACCGTCACCTGTAAAGATGACGGTTGTTCTTATCTAACTTTAAATCTCAGCAAGTATCTCAGCCGCATTAGTGTCAGGCTTGACCTTAGGCATAACCTTTTCAATGTTTCCGTTTTCGTCAATAATGAAAGTTGTGCGTACTACACCCATGCTAACCTTGCCGTAAAGCTTCTTTTCCTGCCATACACCGTAAGCCTGTATCGCAATCAGCTCAGGGTCAGACAAAAGCACGAAATCAAGACTATGTTTCTCGGAAAATTTAGCGTGAGAAGCAACGCTGTCCTTGCTTATTCCGATAACCTCAACATTCTTTTTCTTGAACTCGCCGTAAAGCCCCGCAAACGCACACGCCTGACGTGTACAGCCCGGTGTGTTGTCCCTCGGATAAAAATACAGAACAACCTTCCTGCCCTTGAAATCGGACAGCGAAACAGCATTGCCGTTCTTGTCATTCAGCGTAAAATCGGGAGCCTTCATTCCTGCTTCAAGCATATTTTTTCTCCTTTAGTTTATATCAGCCTTCCAAAGACCGTGCAGGTTGCAGTATGCATAAGCCGCAACAGGCTTTTCGTCAGTAAGTGCAAAAGTCACAACAGGTTCCTTGCCAACTTCAAGACACTTGCGCTGACCGCCTCTGTCAGTCTGAAGATATACCCACAGAATGCTGTGTTCTTCTACCATAGGGTGAGCAACAGAGCCGATTTCAACCTTAACAACGTTTTCTTCAATTGTAACAACAGGAATATGTTTTTCTGCACTTGCTTCAACAGTGCCTGGTTTAAGTTCAGACATCTTCTGACCGCAGCACATCATAGGTACGCCTGCATCATTAATCATACCGATTAAATTTCCGCAATGCTCGCAAATATAAAATCTGTTTTCATTCATAGGTATTACCTCCATATTAATTAATACAAATATTATATCATAAAAGCCCGTTAAATACAATATATTTGTTATTTTTCCAGCGCACGCTTTATCAGCTCAATCTTTTCCGTGTCATTCTTATTCTTGGTATCTTTCCTGTACCCATCTTTCGAGGAAGCCGTGTAAACCTTCAGATAATCCTCAAGACCAAGTAAATAATATCGAACATTATCCTCGTCAACAGCAGTTATTCGATTTATGTCTACACCTGCAAACGGTACAAGATTTTCAATTGAAGCAAACGCCGCACTTACTCCATTCTTTTCAAAAGCGTGCTCGTGAACGTCATAAAGCGTGTAGCCCAAGGTTGCCATTACTTCAATAAGCATATCCCACTTTTCATCAAGATATTCCTCAGGAATAAGCACATCAATATCATCAGCGTTCAGATTTGCACCAAGCCTCTGCTCCAATCCAAGGGAGCCAAACAAAAGAGGAGTAATCCTAAGGGCTTCATTAAGTCTTCGTGCAATATGCAGAAAGAGTTTCTTTTTCATTTTATCACCTGCATTAAGTTTTTTATATTATAGCATAATACAATTAAAATCACAAGCTAATATACTATTTTAAATGGCAAATCTATTGAAAATCAAAGTACAATATGGTATAATAAAAGTTGGAAAATTTTTGTGGGATAATAAATATTTCACTCAATATAGAGGGGTTACTTAATATGAACAGCTTTATTCAATCAAAAAAGGGGAAAATAATTATTGCTGCAGTGTGTCTTGCGATAATTGTACTTGCATTGGTATTGTTTTTTGTTTTCGGAGGAGAAAAAGGTTATCGTACCATAAGCATTTCTGACGTTTTCGGAAGTGTTATGACCGAAAATGACGGTAAGGAATATGAAGCATATGAAAATATGAGACTGACCGACGGCTATATCCTCACCACAGATAATGACAGCTATACCCGTATGATACTTGATGACGAAAAATATGTAAAGCTCGAAGAAAAAAGCAAGGCGTCCTTTGAAGACCTTGGCACAAAGAAAAAGAAAAGTACCGTAATCCGTTTGGAACAGGGTGTTCTTACAAACGAAATCACAGTTCCGCTGGAAAAGGAAGAAATTTACGAAGTAAATACTCCTAATGCTACCCTTTCCGTAAGAGGTACATTTTTCCGTGTCGAAGTAAGAGAGGACGAAAACGGCGACGCATATACAGATGTTTATACATATGGCGGCACAGTTGCCTGCAAAAGAATTATGCCCGATGGAACTGTTGTCGATGAAGAGGTTCTTGTGCACGAGGGCTACAAAGCGTGTATCAAAATGGACGAGGTAATAACTGTATACGTTGAAGAAATTATTGAAGAAAAAGGGGACGACGTTGACCCGCTTAATGTAAAGTCTATTCCCGATTGGGACTTGGTAGATATTTATAATGCGTCCATTCACGGACACAAAATGTTCTGTGAAGCTGATATTTTGTGGAATGAAATCGAGAACCGTGAAATTGACATTGATAAGTATACCTCAGCGTATGACAAGGAAAAAATCGAAAAGTATCCCGATTATAAAAAGCGTGTCGAAAATGAAAATCATGATAAAGACAATAATAAGTACGACGATGATAAAAATTCAGCAGAACGTCCCGAAAAGGACGATAAATCGCCGAATAGTGACAGTCAGTCAGCTGGAAACGATGTAGATGATGACGCAGATAACAGCCGTGACGATAGAGACAGCAATCGTGATAATTCTGAAAATAACCGTGACGATTATTTTGACAGAAATCACGGCTCCAACAATTCCGACAGGGATAACCATACTCGTCCACAGGGAGAAAACAACGGACATTTTCCAAATATTCCATCGAGAAACGATGAAGAATATATTGTAACAACTGTTCCCGATACATACGACGACAGTGATGAAACACCTGTCACAGTTTCTTCAGAAAATAATGAGGCAGACGAAGACGATGAGGACGAAAATGAAGATATTTACGATGATAATGAGGATATCTTTGACCCCGATGACGAATTCGATGATGACTATAAGGACGAAATTCTTGACGATGATTACAGCGACAGCACTGTAACTCTTCCGCCGGTACTTGACTCGTGGTTTGATGATTTTATAAATTCAGACAGTACGTCTGCCGCTTTGCCCGAAACAGAGCACGTCCACGTTTTCGGCGAATATGTGTCTGACAATAATGCAGATTGTACCAATGACGGAACAAAGACCGCAAAATGTGCGTGCGGTGAAACCGATACAGTAATTGACGTTGGCACAGCAACAGGCCATACTTCCGAAACGATCACAACCGATGCAACCTGTACCGAGGATGGCGCAATTATCGAAAAGTGTACTGTCTGCGGCGATGAAATCACAAATACACCAATCCCTGCAACAGGCCATATCGAGGAAATCGAGCGTGTAGAGCCAACATTTGTACAGGCTGGCTATGTCAAGACTTATTGTACAGTCTGCGGTGAGGTAATCGAAAATGAAATCCTTGATAAGCTCCCTGCACTCTATACCGAGGATGGCTCAATCACAATTACTTCAACAGGCTATACTCAGGGCGACTCTGATGAGATTGCGTATACAGGCGACTATGTGATTTCTCAGCGTGACAGTTCAACAGCAGTAGATTGCTCAATCACTGTTGAAAGCGGTACGCATAATGTTACGCTTGACGGGGTGAATTTTACAGGTTTTGGTAATGTGATTAAAATATCTAAAGCTACTGTTAATATATTTGGTACTGCAAATAAGAATATATGTAAGGCTATAAACAATAATGATGGCATTACTGATACTCCGTTGAATGTTGGTATACAAGCTACTGTCACTATAAACAGCGGTTGTTTTGAATTTATAAGTGAAGGAAATAAGGGCTTAAATAGTCTTGGGACAGGTAGTTTGATGATTTATGGCGGTTCGACATTGTTTAGTGGTTTAGATTATGATATGTATTTTTGGCCAAATGCAACATTTAAAATACTTGGTGGCTCTCTGAAATTAAATAACAACTTGATAAACGATTATGTTTCTCCTTCAAATTCCTATGGTGATACCCTCGAATGCGTAGTCTACGACACATTCCCAACCGAAGCAGAGCGAACATTCACAAACTCCGACGGTACAACCTATGTCTATACCCTCACCGAATCCGACAAGGCAGACGACGGCAAGTATTATGTATGGAAGCCTATAGACTTGGGCGTCGAAATTAATGATACCAACTTCCCCGATACCGTTTTCCGTGAGTATGTAAGCACAAAATTTGACAGTGATGCCGACGGGTATTTGAGCGATGAGGAAACTGATGGAGCTACAATGATAGTTATTGGTACAGCTTCATCTACTAATGATAGCGGACTTGCTTCATTAAAGGGTATTGAGTATTTTAAGAAATTAAAGCTTTTATCTTGTTATTGGAATTTGAATTTGAAAGAATTGGATTTAAGTAATAATACAGAATTAACAAGCTTATATTGTCCTAATACGGGAATTATCAACCTTAATGTAAGTAACAATACCGTTCTGGAAACCTTGGAATGTTATGAATGTAACCTTGCATACATCAATCTCACGAACAATACAAATCTTACATCATTCAGTGGATACGACAATTCCTACGTCATCCCAACCAACTCAACAGAATTTGACACCTCAACAATCACAGGCTTCGACCCAAGCAAGGTATCCAACGTCACAAACGCAGACTTCGACCAAACAACAGGTATGTTCACAAATATCACTGGCGACATAACCTATATCTACGACTGCGGTCAAGGATACACAGCAACCTTCACCCTCACAAGAACAGGCTGATAAAAATTAAACAGGAGGTACATAAAATGATACACGACGATACCGTAAAAAAACTTATGCAGATAAGCTCCCCAAAGAGCTTTAAGGCAGGCGAATATATCTGCTACGAGGGACAGCCGGGGGACGAGATGTACATAATTCTCCGCGGCAGCGTAGGTGTTTACGTTACCAGCGCTATCGGCACACAGGCTGAGGTGTCACGAATTCTTGCAGGCGACTTTTTCGGTGAAATGTCCATTTTCGATAACCTGCCGAGAAGTGCCTCCTGTATCGCCCTTGAGGATACAATCTGTATCTCCATCGGCAAGGATAAGCTTGAAACATTTTTTGCAGCTTGCCCCGATATGGCAATGAAGCTTATGGAAAATATGAGCGGACGAATTCGCCGACTTGACAATGCGCTGTATAAAAGCGAGCATTTCGTTCAGAATAAAAAGCTTCCTGCCTTTGAAATTCCCTCCGAATATTCATTCAGCCATATTGTTGAAGAGCCTGCACATAACCTCAACTTTACAGAAGCTGTTACAGCAGCTTGCCCCGTCTGCGGAAAGAGCATTACTGTACTCAACTTGAAAAAGAGCATAATGAGTATGCTTAAGCTAGGCAGTGACGGACGTATCAGATATGCTGAATGTGAACCGCTGTGGTACGATATATGGAATTGCCCATATTGCCATTACAGCAATCATTATCTCAGCTTTTTCAGAATGCTGCCGTTCAAGAAAACTTTTATCCAGCGCATTCTCAAAGAGCAGCATAAGCCCGTTATCGAATTGGCGTATAATTACAACACGCCGTTCGACCAGCTGTTTTTGAAATATATCCAGGCAATCCATATCAACGAAGCCTGCAACGCAAATGACTATACCCTTATAGGAAAAATGTGGCTCAATCTGTACTGGCTTTTTGATGATGCAGCTGATGAAAAAATGAAGCTGTATTGTGCAGAGCGTGCAGCGGATTATCTTTCAAAAGCAATTGAAGAGGATATGATACCCGATGCCTACAGCCGACAGAGTATCGCACTCACTCTTACAAATATCTATCTTGAGCTTGACAAAAAGGACTATGCAAAGAAAATGAGCGAGATAGCTGTAAATGGCGAAGACGGTCAGCTTAAATCGCTTGCCTATGCTATAAAGATATGATGATAAAGCAGCTGCCGCATATTTCTATGCGGTGGTTGTTTTATATGAAGCCTTCAGCGCAGCAGCGCTTCTGGCAAAGTTACGGAGTTGATTTATGTTGAAAACGGCAGTGAAATATATCGTTGCAGCCATAGCCGCAATAATAGCTTTTCTGTGCGGCTATTTCAGTATTTTCGGTATTGCGGACAAAACCTTTGAGGACATCTTTTATCACAATCCGTCAATAGTTGACAATAACATTAAAATTATTAAAATCGACGATAAGACGATGAACAGCTTAGGTGACTTCTATGAATGGGATAGGTCTGTGTATGCTGACTTAATGGAAAAGCTTTATGTTTCTGAGGATATTTGCCCTGCGGTAATCGGCTTCGATATCCTGTTTACAGCAGATAATAGTGACGATGCCGACAAACGTTTTGCCGAGCTTTGCGCCGAAAAAGGAAATGTTGTAACAAGCTCCGACTATGTTTTCAGTAAGGAGCTTTACCTTGACAATAGCGGCAGACTTATCGAAAACAGTATGGCAATTGAAGAAATAGTAATGCCATATCCTGCGCTTGCAGAAGCTACCGAGCAGGGCTTTGTAAATGCACTTATGGATAAGGAAGACGGGGTAATCAGAACAGCTTTCCTTTATCTTGATGAAAACGGGAAGAGAAATAAAAGCTTTGTTTCCGCCGTGTATGAAAAATATATGGCTTTTTTCGGTAAAGAACCAGTATACCCAACAGAAGCGTCAGCGTTTCAGTTTCGCTACAGCGGCGGTGTATCTGTATATGAAAATGTCTCCCTTATTGACGTCCTCAATGGAACAGTTCCGCCGCAGGCTTTCGACGATTGTGTAGTTCTTGTAGGCGCTTATGCTGACGGAATGATGGACTCCTACTACGTCCCTGTTGATAAGGGGCAGCAGATGTATGGTGTCGAAATCCACGCAAATACATTGCAGGCGATTATGGAAGGTAAAACCCTCACAGCTGTCCCAAGCTGGGTTAACGGAATTGTTGCAGCAATAATTGCTCTTGCTTTAATGCTTATCTGTGAAAAGTTAAGTGTTGTCAAGGTTATCATTGCTTGCGTTTCAGTAATTGTAGTAAAGCTTTTGGCTGGCTATTTCCTTTTTAATGCAGGTTACAGCTGGGATAACCTTTCCTCACCGCTTATGGTGGTACTTATCGGTATATATTTTGTAGCACTTCACTATTATCGTGCAAGAGCCGCAAAGCAAAGTATAGAAAAAGCTTTCAGCAAGTATGTGGCACCGCAGGTCGTGAAGGAAATTGCCAAAAACGGAACATACGAACTGAAGCTCGGCGGAGAAAACAGAAATATCGCC
Organism: Oscillospiraceae bacterium; assembly: GCA_045533025.1. GTDB lineage: Bacteria > Bacillota > Clostridia > Oscillospirales > Ruminococcaceae > RGIG8773. The sequence continues at coordinate 11,547 of JAZSHA010000218.1, read as the reverse complement.
TGCCTTTTTGTTGATATAAGAGGCTTTACCCCTCTTTCAGAGAGCCTTGAGCCTGAACAGGTTGTTGATATCCTCAACAGCTATCTTGAGCTTACAACAAGCTGTATCTTCCGTCACGGCGGTACTCTTGATAAATTTATCGGTGACGCAACAATGGCAGTGTTCAATGCACCATTTGATACCGACGATTATGTTTACAAGGCAGTGCTTGCAGCCTGGGATATTGTTCAGGGCGGCAACAAAATTGAGGAGCAGTTTGTAGAGCGTTACGGCAAGCACGTCGGTTTTGGTGTCGGTGTAAACTGCGGACCTGCTGTTGTAGGAAATATCGGCTGTGATTTCCGTATGGACTATACCGCAATCGGTGATACAGTCAATACAGCTGCACGCCTTGAAGCTAATGCACCACGAGGTACAGTTTATATAAGCGATGCAGTATATGAACAGCTCAAAAACCGAATTACTGTTGAAGAAATCGGAGAAATTCCACTCAAGGGTAAATCCAAAGGTGTTTTTGTATATTCAATTACAGGTATAACCGATTATAACGCTGATATGGAGGTGTAATATGAAACAGTTGCTTATTATTCCCGACAGAAACAATCTTGCTGACAGCCTTGAAATTGCAGAAAAATACAATCTTGGTTTTGAGTACAACGATTTTTTTATTCCTGATGTTCTTGGCAATTCAGAACAGCTCGACAAAATTATTGACGAATATAAAAGCGTAAGCCTTCCCGAATACTGTACACTTCACGGTGCTTTCTTTGATGTAATCCCGTTCAGCCTTGATGAAAAAATAAAGGAAATATCCAAGCTGAGAATTGAGCAGAGTATAGCTGCTGCTGAAAAAATCGGTGCAAAGGCAGTTGTCTTTCATACCAATTACAATCCATTTCTCAATTCCGAGGCGTATATAAATTCATTTGTTGAAGCAAATTCAGCGTATTGGGACGGCATTCTGAAGCGTCATAAGAGCATTTCAGTTTATCTTGAAAATATGTTTGATACAACCCCAGATATAATGGCAAGAATTTCCGAAAGACTTTGTGAAAATGATAATTTCGGTATCTGTCTTGATTATGCGCACGCTTCATTATCCCATGTACAGCCAAAAGTCTGGGCAGAAACACTTGGAAAATATGTAAAGCATATCCACATAAACGATAATGACGGAATTAGTGACCTTCATCTTGCATGGGGTGCGGGAAGCGTTGATACTTCTGATTTTTACTGCTGCTACGAAAAATATATGAGCAGCGCAACAGTGCTTATTGAAACAAATTCCAAAGAAAATATCCTTGCATCGCTGAAAAAGTTAAAAGAGGATAAATTCATTTGATACTCAAACTAATAAACCTGAAAAAACTAAACGCTCGGTTTTCCGAATAAAGGAGAACCGAGCGTTGCTTTTATTAACCACAATTTTTTTCTCATATAATGCAAAATATAAGCATAAAGATTTGATTGCCCATTAAACCATAAATGGGTTTCTATTATATTTATATCCCCAACCTGTTTTTCGTATACAAAAAGCTTTCGCGGTACTCCTCATCAGTGTTAAGATGCTCAATTAGCACGGGCATTTCGGGATTTGCCTCATCGCAAAGCTTTGCCAGCAGCTCAATATCAAGCGTGCCCTTGCCAACAGCACATTCTTCAAGCTGAAAAGTAAATTCTTCTTTCAGACGAATATCTTTAAGGTGACAGCTGCAAATCCTGCCCTTGAGAACATCAAAGCACTCACGGAGAAATTCATCATTAAAGAAATACCTTTTCGGAGAAGTAATCATATTAACAATATCAAGATGTGCAGAAAATTGAGGGTGATTGACACGCTCAATAAGTTCAAGATATTCCTGAGGTCCCGACGGTATCATCCAGGGCATTGACTCAATGCTGAAATGGGTGTTTTTAGGGTCAGCCTGTTTCAGCACATATTGCACTGTTTCCACCGTCATATCAAAGGTTTCTTTGCTGAAATTGTCACGATATCCGCCGTCCCAGCGAGGACCGTGCGGAGTGCCTGCAATGTTTACTGCACAGACTGCACCGATTTCGTCAGCGAGAATAATCTGACGTATAGCGTAGTCAAGATTAGCCTTGCGCTTTTCAGGGTCAGCGTCAAGCATATTGTTCCAAATTCCCACCTCTGCAATAACAAGGTCATTTTCCTTTGCTGCCTCAGCGTAAGCCCTTATCGAGTCTTTATTGTTGTCGCAGTTTACGGGAAATACAACCGAGCGACAGCCCAAATCTTTGAGCTGTTTCGCCCAATGAGCAGGGGAATTATGTGAAAGTGCAGATGAAATACCTAACCTCATAAATTACACCATCCTTTTCCAGATTACACTTGAATCAATATCATCAATAGTCTTGAATCCTGTCCTTGCCATAACCTTAATAAGCTCGCTGTTCATCTCGTTAATACGTCTTGTTACGCCATCAGCACCGTTTTTCAGCGGCTCCATAAGATTACGCCCAATGCATACACAATCAGCACCAAGCGCCAGCGCCTTGAATACGTCCATACCGCTTTCAAAGCCGCAGTCAGCCATAATTTTCATTTTGCCGCCAACAGCCTTTACAATATCAGGTAAAATCTGAAGCGGAGGAACAGCGTAGTCCATAATGCCGTGATGATGTGAAACAACAATTCCCGCAACTCCCGCTTCCGCACATTTTACAGCGTCGGAAACGCTAAGCACGCCCTTTACAACAAAGGGAACAGACGATGCCTTTACAAAGCTTTCAATCTCAGCACGGGATTTGGGACGCATAGGCAGGTCACATACTACATCATATTTTCCGTCCCAGGAAATAGCGTGGTCGATATCCATTCCAACTGCAAAAGCACCATGTTCAACAGCGTGCTTAATACGCTTGAAAACCTCATCATTGTCAGCGTGAGGCTTGATTATGCGGACAGTCCTTGCCACCGCATAAATCTGCTCCATTTCATCATATTCACCCATACCTACCCAGTGAACAGCGCCTGCATTTTTTGCACCCTTTGCAATCTCAACCATAGCATTGTCGCAGATGTGGTGCAGATGAGAAAGCGCTGCCGTCATAATCGGAGTGGAAAATTTCTCTCCGAAAAGTTCAAGCTCCGTGCTTGGCAGGTCAGAGTCAATGTGACGCATTTCAAGAAGTATTGAGTCGAAATAATCTCTCGTAATTTTGTTAGAGTCACCGTTCATAGCTATCCCTCCGTCGATTTTTTATAAGCATAGCATAAGTTTATAATTTTGGCAAGATAAAGCATACTTTATATGATAATAACCGCCGCAGTTACACAAAACTACGGCGGATAAATGCTTTATATCATTTAATATTCAATGCCTTCGTTTTCAATATCCTCCAGCATAAAATCGTACCAATAATTATAGAGCTTTTCATCTGTAATATGATATGTGTTATAATCATAAGACATAGTTTGGAAATTGTGACTGCGAACCACCATATAAATATCATCTCCGTCCATAGCTAATGATATATATCTTTTAAATTCTCCGTCAGCACTAAGTTGATGAATTTGAAAATTAAAATCTTTATCTATTTTGTCTACGATTTCCATTTCGCTTTCAGGCGTATCATGGAGAGTATCAAACATTTCATCATCAATGTCTTTTTGACCATGATGTGTTTTTCCGTCACTGCCGTCTCTGTGGTCATAGAAAGCATATCCGTAGATAGTTCCGTCAAGATTGGTGTAATAATCCATAAGCTTATCCGCATCGTCTTCATGACAGAAAACATCATCACTAAAGCACAGCATACGGCAGTCAGCATTATTATTGTATTCAAAAATTGTGTAATTTTCAATATTAGCTACAGCATCTCCACGGTCTTCGTCAAGATATTTTACTTCCATAGCAGCAACGTATATGTAGTGTTCTCCATTTATGGAAAATCCATTGGTAAATCTGTCAGCAAAGTTTCCTTCTGCGATAACATCTGTTTTAACGTGCTTTGTAAAGAAATCAGTGTATTCGTCATTGGGATTGTCACCAAACGAATTGGCAAAGCCTGTTATTCCAAACAATAAAATTATTCCACCGATTGAAGTTAAAATTATTCCTGCAACTCTTTTTTTATGCGAATTCTCGTAACCTTTCTTTTTTTCACTGTGGCAGGAAATAAGCAAAGCAATTCCGGCAATGAATAAAGGAATACCTATAGCTATAATCTGTGCAAAAAAAGCCCAGACAAGAATAAGAATAAACATTGTCACACTTCCTATTATGTTGTTTATGAAATTATATCACATATTAATATGTATTGCAAGATGAAAGCAGGATTAATTAATTTTATAAAATGAATACTCTTTATTTGTTTTCCAGCGACCAGCCGTTGTCACCGTGATAAATCATAAGCTTTGTCATTCCGCCGTCAATACAGATATTTTCGCCCGTAATAAAGCCAGCTTTGTCAGAGCAAAGAAACATAACCATTTCAGCAATGTCCATCGGATTTCCGACTCTTCCCACAGGCTGTTGAAAAGCGTCTGCACCGTCCCATTCTTTGTACGAAGTGTCAATCCAGCCCGGAGAAATCGAGTTTACACGAACCCTTCCCGAAAGACTTACAGCAAGTGCGTGAGTAAGCGAAGCAATTCCACCCTTTGCGGCTGTGTAGCTTTCGGTCTGCGGCTGACTCATTCTGTCCCTCGACGAAGAAATATTGATAATTGAGCCCCCTTTTCTGAAATGCGTCATAAACAGCTTCGAAAGGTAAAAAGGAGCAGTAACACCTACCTTCAGCGCATATTCAAAATCTTCATAGCTGCATTTGTTGATGCCCTTCATAATCGGGAGCGCATTGTTCACAAGAAAATCAATGCCGCCGTGTGTTCCGATAACGTAATCTGCAAAGCGTTCAAGTGTAGCCTTGTCAGCAACATCGCCCATAAAGTGACCGCCCTCAGCTTTGTCAATCACGCAAACTGTTGCACCATTCTTTTCAAATTGTTCAGCAATACATTTTCCTATGCCGTTTGCACCGCCTGTCACAACAGCAATTTTATCTTTGAACATATCTCATCACCTCATTAACTTTTATTTCCGAAATAGCGTCAAGCCCAATCCGTGTCCCGTCAGCAAAAACAATCTCCCTTGCATACTCGTCAATAATTCGTACAAGTCCCTTTGTTACTACATACTTGCCGCCATCTTTCAGCACGTCAGGCACAAAGTGAGTAACCTCAACCTCAGGCTGTTCAGCAATTCTCTCAGCAATCAGCCGAATCTGTTCATCAAGCCTGTTCCGTGCATCCTCTGAAAGCTCATATTGTTCATCAGTAAGCCGTGCCGTTTCCTCAACAGCATCATCATAACCCGTCAGCGCCGCAAAAGGGGAGAATTGCGCCGCACGGTCACGCATCGACATCTGCGGATGTGTCTTTGAAACGTGGTGCGGCAGATTTATAATATCATCATAGCGATGTTCGCTACTGTTGAATTTTATATTCATAACTTTATTCTCCATTATTTATGTTCCGATGTTTCACAAAGTGAAACTCGGAGACAAATGCGTCAGCATTTGTTTTTATGCCTTGTGCCCTCCGACCTGTCCGTTGCGCTCAATAGTTGTAGCGCCCTCCTCAAAATTCATACCTTTCAGTACGGCGTTCTTGCCGTACTTCTTTTTTATATCAAGCAATGCTTTCTGCATACGCTTCTCACGGGCAAAGCTTTTCTCCTCAGCTTCTTTCTGCTTTTGTACCTCCGCATAATCCGTGAAAAAATCAAGCTGAACATTTTCTTCCTTTGGCACTTTTCTTTCGGGAATGATATGATTTGCAACAACATACATTCTCCGCACCAACAGCTTTTCGTCCACAATCCTGTCGTAAAGCTCCATTACCGCCTCGGTGATTTTCTTCGTTGAGGACGTGTAAAAACCAATGTTTATCGAGCCGTGAGCAGACTTTGGCACCTGTCTGCCATAATGGTCAGTAGTAACCGTGCCCTTGAAATTTTTCCTGCGGTCAGGATCAGTAAGATTGTCAATGTCATACCCCACCGTCAGCACCATCTGGTCGGTGACAAGTCCCTTTTCCACAAGGTCAAGCACCAGCAAATCCGTCATTTCACGGACAACAAGCCTGCCTTTTTCAAATTCATAGGGACATTGAAGCACCTGACCCGAGCTTATGCTGTTGTTTTCGGGACGGTAAGCTTTGATTTCCGCAATCGTGCAGGGCTCCCAACCCCACGCGTGGTCAATGAGAAGCTCAGCATTGATGCCGAAAAGCTTGTAGAGCAGATTTTCGTTGTAGTAGTTGTAATCCGTGCCGAGAGAACAACGTGCAATATCGCCCATTGTGTACAAGCCGTTTTCTTCAAGCTTTTTTGCGTAACCCTTGCCCACACGCCAGAAATCCGTCAGCGGACGGTGCGTCCACAACTGCTGACGATAGCTCATTTCGTCCAGCTCAGCAATTCTCACCCCATCCTTGTCAGCAGGCATTTTCTTTGCAACAATGTCCATCGCAATCTTGCACAGATACATATTCGTGCCGATACCTGCTGTTGCAGTAATTCCAGTTTCGGCAAGCACCGCAGAGATAATCTTTTTCGCAAGCTCACGGGGAGTCATACCGTAAGTTTTCAGATATGAAGTTACGTCGATAAACACCTCGTCAATGGAGTAAACGTGAATATCCTCAGGTGCAATGAAACGCAGATAGATGTTGTAAATCTGTGTGCTGACCTCCATATAGCGTGCCATCTGCGGCGGTGCAACAATGTAATCAATGGCAAGCGCAGGATTGCTGTTAAGCTCAGCAGAGTCAGTTGACGAGCCTTCAAGCTGACGGCGCAGCTTCCGCTGTCGCTGTAAATTTGCTTCCTTAACCTTCTGCACAACCTCAAAAAGTCTTGCCCTGCCTGGTATTCCGTAAGCTTTCAGAGCAGGGGATACCGCAAGGCAGATTGTTTTCTCAGTACGGCTTGGGTCAGCAACAACAAGGTTTGCCACAAGCGGGTCAAGTCCCCGCTCAACACATTCAACCGAAGCATAAAAGGACTTCAGGTCAATGGCTATATATGATTTTTCAGACATTGTATCAGTCCTTTCAGCATAGTAAATTCATTATAGCACAAAAGTTCGATTTTGGCAAGAGGCAAAATTTGAGCGTGAGCTTTCACCCACGCCCATTGAATATTTAATTTATTTCTGTTATACATTTACCTAACAAATTTGCTGTTCAAATCAAACCCGTGATGCATAGGCCCGCTTCCGTTTCCAAGGTTAATCATAGCAGCCAGCGCACCCGAAATATATTCCTTTGCAAGCCTTACCGACAGCTTTAAATCGTATTCCTTTGCAAGATTTGCAGCAATAGCAGAGGAGAGGGTACAGCCCGTCCCGTGAGTATTCGGATTATCAATCCTTATACCATCAAACCACGTCATTTCGCCGTTCCCATAAAGCAGGTCATTGGCATCATTTATGCTGTGTCCGCCTTTCAGTAGCACCGCACAGCCGTATTTTTTGCCAATAATTTCAGTCACCTTCTCCATATCCGTTTTATCAGCAATTTTCATTCCCGACAGCACCTCTGCTTCGGGAATGTTGGGAGTAACCAGCGTAGCTGAAGGCAACAATTTCTCTTTCAGTACAGCAACCGCTTCTTCCGAAATCAGCCTTGCACCGCTTGTTGCAATCATAACAGGGTCAACCATAACATTCCTTGCGCCATAAAATTCAAGCTTTTCAGCAATAACTTCAATCAGCCTGTCACTTGCAGTCATACCGATTTTCACCGCATCGGGAAAAATATCCGTGAACACAGCGTCAAGCTGTTGCCCGAGAAATTCGGGTGTAACCTCAGAAATTGCAGTAACTCCCATAGTATTCTGTGCGGTGAGTGCGGTTATTGCACTCATTCCGTAAACTCCGTTTGCAAGCATAGTTTTCAAATCAGCCTGAATTCCCGCACCGCCGCTTGAGTCACTTCCAGCGATTGTAAGGGCGGTTTTAATTTTGCTGTAATTCATTGAAAGCCTCCCTTAATTCCTTTGCCGCAATGCATGGGTCAGCCGCCTTCATAATTGCCGAAACAGCGCAGATACCGTCAATTCCGCTGCCTTTCAGAACGTGGGTATTGTCCTTGTTCAGTCCGCCGATTGCATTTACCTTGATGGGTACAGCTTTCACAATTTCTTTCAGCGTGTCAACACTTGTCAGCACGGTTTTTACCTTTGTAGTTGTGGGGTAAATTGCACCTACTCCAAGATAATCCGCACCCTGTTCGTATGCTTCAAGTGCCTGAGGTACGGTCTTTGCTGTTGCGCCTACAATCTTGTCCGTGCCCATAAGCTTTCGTGCAATCGCAACGGTCATATCTGACTGACCGACGTGCACGCCCTCTGCATTTACCGCAAGGGCAACGTCAACTCTGTCGTCAATGATAAGGGGAATATCATACCGCATTGTAATTTCATGTACCTTTTCGGCAAGGGAGAGGTACACTCTCGTTGTACGCTCCTTTTCACGAAGCTGTAAAAGCGTTACACCGCCCTTGCAGGCTTCTTCAACACGGCGGAGAAACTCCTCCTCGCTGTAATTCGTGCTGTCGGTAATAAAATACATTGTTGTATCAAGCTTTTTCATAGATACCTCACATATAGATATAATCGTTCAGAACAGGCTGTAAGCCTTCTGCGGCAATGTCTTTGTACATCACGTCAAGGCTTCTGCCATCGTTAATCTCAAATTGCTCGTCGCCCTCTGTGCCGTCAGTTTCCTTGCCGTTGTACTTGCTTTCGTGGTCGCCGATACCCGTAGAAACTCCCGCGGAAACCTTTGTTGCGGCAATCTTCACGATACCGTTGCGGAAGCTTTCGCTTTCCCTTGACGAAACGGTAATTCCAACGTAAGGCAGAAAAATTCTGTACGCGCAGATAATCTGACAAAGCTGTGTTTCGTGAACATCAAGGGGATTGATTTTATCGTTGTTAATGATAGGTCGCAATCTCGGACAGGACAGCGACATTTCAGCGTGAGGATATTTCCGCTGTAAGAAATAGACGTGCAGAGCACTTGCAAGTGCATCCTTTCTGAAATCAGACAAGCCAAGAAGTGCCGAAAAAGCTACACCTCTCATTCCGCCCATAAGCGCACGCTCCTGTGCGTCAAAACGGTAGGGGTAAACACGCTTGTGACCAAGCAAGTGCAAATCGGAATAACGGTCGCTGTCATAGGTTTCCTGAAATACCGTGACATAATCCGCGCCGCATTCGTGGAGATAACGGTATTCGTCCACATTAACGGGGTAAATTTCAAGTCCCACCATACGGAAATATTTTCGTGCAAGCTTGCAGGCTTCACCGATGTATTCAACATTGCTCTGTGCACGGCTTTCTCCCGTAAGAATGAGAATTTCCTCCATTCCGCTGTCGGAGATAATCTGCATTTCACGCTCAATCTGCTCCATATCAAGCTTCATTCGGTTGATATTGTTGTAGCAGTTGAAGCCGCAATATACGCAGTAATTCTCGCAATAATTTGCGATATAAAGCGGCGTGAACATATACACGGTGTTGCCGAAATGCTTCGATGTTTCAAGCCTTGCACGCTGTGCAAGTTGTTCGAGAAACGGCTCTGCGGCAGGGGAGAGGAGTGCTTTGAAATCTTCGATTGTGCAGGTTTCGTGCTCAAGTGCCGCCTTTACGTCTTTTGCAGTGTAGCGTGAATAATCGTAGCTGTTCATCTCAGACAGCACCTTTTCCATTATGTCGGAATTAATCTGCTCCATTCCGTCCATATATTCCATATGATTTGTACGGCTTGCAGGGTCGGTTTCAAGACAGTGCTTTTTTTCAAGTGCAGAGGGGGAAAGGTGTTCGCCGTCCACAAAACATCTGTTATCCATAAGCACCTCAATCTCTCAGAAAGCCTGTCAGCGGGTCGGAAGCACTTGCACCTCTTGTAAGAACTCTGCCAAGTCCCGAAAGATATGCCTTTCGTCCTGCTTCATCAGCCTGACGGAAAGCCGACGCCATAAGCGGTAAATCTCCGGCCGTGGCAAGAGCGGTATTCGCCATAATTGCCGCCGCACCCATTTCCATTGCCTCACAGGCCTGCGACGGTCTGCCGATACCTGCGTCAACAATAACGGGCAGGTCGATTTCGTCCACAAGTATCTGAATGAATTCCCTTGTGGCAAGTCCTTTGTTTGAGCCGATTGGTGCAGCAAGGGGCATTACAGCCGCCGCACCTGCATTGACGAGGTCACGTGCTGCATATAAATCCGGGTACATATATGGCAGTACAACAAAGCCCTCTTTTGCAAGAATTTCAGTAGCCTTAATAGTTTCGTTGTTGTCGGGGAGCAGGTATTTCGTGTCACGCATAATCTCAATCTTTACGAAATCACCGCACCCGATTTCTCTTGCAAGTCTTGCAATCCGGACAGCTTCCTCCGCTGTTCTTGCTCCCGATGTGTTTGGCAGGAGAGTAACTCCCTTTGGTATGTAGTCGAGGATATTTTCCTGTTCCTTTGTGTTTGCACGGCGTACCGCAAGGGTGATAATCTCCGCACCTGCGTCACGGACAGCCGCTTCGATAAGGTTAAGGGAATACTTGCCCGAACCGAGAATAAAGCGTGAATTGAATTCGTGTCCGCCTAAAATAAGTTTATCGTTGTTCATAGTGTAAATCCTTTCTATACTTCAAATTTGCCTGCAATAATACGCAGAACCGTGTTCGCCTGATGTGCGGCGCAGAGCATTACACGAGGGGCAAAAAGCGTGCCGTCATTGTCAACGTCGCTCATACCGTCACCGCAGATATACAGCCGCTTGCCAAGCTTTTTTGTCTGTATCGTATTTCCCGTGTGCAGACCAGACATTCCCGAAGCCACAACTATGTACTTTTCGGGGTAACGCTCTGCAACTCCGTTTACAAGCATAGCCTTGCACTCCGCATTATCAAAGCACTCACACACAATGTCACAATCAGCAACAAGCGACAGGTTTTCCTCTGTGAGCTTTAATGTGTGCGTTATAACCTCGCAGTAGGGTGCAATATCAGCAAGCGTCTGCTTCATAGCTTCTGTCTTGTACATTCCAAGCTGTGAAACTGCATACTGCTGACGGTGCAGGTTTGATATATCCACCTTGTCGAAGTCAATCAGCAAAAGCTTTCCCACACCTGCCCTCGCAAGTGAAATTGCCACATTTGAGCCAAGACCGCCAAGTCCGCAGACCGCAACACAGGCTGATGAAAATTTCTGCTGTAAATCTGCTCCGTGCCGTTGTTCATGAACACCAAGCCATTCTTCCCTTGTCATATCAGCCGCCCCCTACAAAGCTTACGATTTCAACGTTGTCACCGTCCTGCAATAGTGTGCTTTCGTACTGTACTTTCGGCAGAATATCGCCATTCAGTTCAACTGCAATACGTTTCAAGTCATAGCCGCTTTCGGTAAGATATTCAGCAACATTCTTTCCTGCAATGTTTTCTGCAACTTCTCCGTTTACCTTAATCATCTCAGCACCTCACAGAATGTCAATGTATTCGCCCTCAAGCGCCTTG
>JAZSHA010000194.1:0-1879 GCA_045533025.1 Oscillospiraceae bacterium | reverse complement strand
ATTGCTGCACCGAGGTTTACGTTATAAGCATTGCCAAGGAACTGCATTTCGATAAGGTCACCGATAAGCAGGTTACCGCCGCCGCCGAGCATTCTTGAAATAATGAATGTACTGATTGCAGGGACAAAAACCATTGTTATTCCTGACATTACACCTGGAAGGCTGAGTGGGAATACCACGCGAAGGATAGTTTTCCACGGGTTACAGCCAAGGTCAGAAGCAGCCTCAATAACACTCTTGTCAATTTTAACCATTACAGAATAAAGCGGCAAAATCATATATGGCAGGTAGTTATACACCATACCGAGAACAACTGCACCCTCTGTATTAAGCATTTTGAATGGTCCGAGACCTACAAAACCAAGAATAGTATTGATAATACCGTTATTGCCCAGCATTGTCATCCAGGCATATGTACGAAGCAGGAAGTTCATCCACATTGGAAGCATAACTATCATCAGCATTGTACTTTGAGTATTCTTGCTAAAGCCAGTTAAAATATATGCAAGAGGATATGAAATAACAAGACAGATTACTGTAGCAATTGCTGCAAGCCAGATTGAACGTATAAAAATCTGAGAATACTGTGCAACATCAGCTACATAATCAAGTGTAAAGTTGCCATCCTTGTCAGTAAAAGCAAAATAACCTACCATAATAAGCGGTACAAGGATAAACACAAACATCCACACAAGGTAAGGTGCGGCGATAAGCTTATTCTTCATCAGGCACTTCCTCCTCGGATTTTTCTGTTTCCTTGAGCTTGTGCATAATGTGAATATCGTCAGGACCGAAGGACAAACCTACAGAAGCACCCTTATCAGCTGCCTTTGTGGAATGTACCATCCAGCGGTAATCATAAGCATCGATAAGCATTTCGTAGTGCACACCCTTGAAGATTACTGACTCAACAACGCCGCAAAGCTTAGCCTGCTCAGGCGGTACGATTGTGATATCCTCAGGACGGATTACAACGTCAACAGGTGTATTTTCACCAAAACCGCCGTCAACGCAGTCAAATTCCCTGCCGCTGATTTCAACAAGCTTGTCCTTAATCATAAGTCCGTTAAGGATATTACTTTCGCCGATAAAGTCAGCAACAAAAGCATTCTCAGGTTCGTTGTAGATATCAACAGGAGAGCCAATCTGCTGAATTACACCGCCGTTCATTACAACAACGGTATCGCTCATTGTAAGGGCTTCTTCCTGGTCGTGTGTAACATATATAAATGTGATTTCAAGCTGCTGCTGGATACGCTTCAGCTCAATCTGCATTTCCTTACGGAGTTTAAGGTCAAGCGCGCCGAGCGGTTCGTCAAGCAGAAGTACTTTTGGGTGATTTACAAGAGCACGAGCGATTGCAACGCGCTGCTGCTGACCGCCTGAAAGACGCTGCACAGTACGCTTTTCAAAGCCAACGAGGTTAACAAGCTTGAGCATTTCAGCAACACGCTTATTGATTTCCTTTTCGGGAACCTTCTGAACGCGAAGTCCGAAAGCTATATTTTCATATACGTTGAGATGAGGGAAAAGAGCGTATCTCTGGAAAACGGTGTTGACGTTTCTCTTGTGGGGAGGCATACCGTTGATACGCTTGCCCTCGAAGATAACATCACCGCTTTTCGGCTCTAAAAAGCCTGCAATGATACGCAGAGTTGTGGTTTTTCCGCAGCCTGAGGGGCCGAGAAATGTGACAAATTCCTTATCTTTTATGTCAAGGCTGATGTCTTTGAGAATTCTGTCGCCGTCCTCAAATTCAACTATAATATTTTTAAGGCTTACAATATTTTCCATATAATAACCTCCTTATTTATTCAGACGATTAATTATAGCATATATTCCGACAAAAAGCAATATATTCAGTCAAATTAGAATATTT
>JAZSHA010000134.1:0-4118 GCA_045533025.1 Oscillospiraceae bacterium | reverse complement strand
GTGCCTTGGAATTTTGACGAGGAAAGCTGTGACGTACTTCGCTTCTTCACAAAGCTCAAGGGTAAGCTTATGCCTTACATCTGGGGTCAGGCTATCAAGACATCTACTGTCGGTGTTCCAATGATGAGAGCTATGGTTATTGACTACGCTAACGACCCTGTTTGCCTCAACCTTGACCGTCAGTATATGTTCGGTGACAATATTCTTGTTGCTCCTATCTTCAATGAAGAAGGCACAGCTGAATTCTATGTACCTGCTGGCAAGTGGACAGACATTATTTCCGGCAAGCAGTATGAGGGTGGCAAGTTCTACAACGAGAAGTTTGATTACTTCTCTCTCCCATGCCTTGCTAAGCCTAACAGCATTGTTGCTTACGGTAACTTTGAGAAGAACTTTGAGTATGATTATCTCACAGATACAGAGTTCGTTATTTATGAGCTTGAAGAAGGCAAGACAGCTGAGTGTAAGATTTACAACACAGAAGCTGAACAGATTTTCACTCTCACTGCTACAAACAACGGCGGAAAGATTGAAGTTTCTTATACTAACACAACTTCTTCCTTCAAGGTTAAGGTATTTGGCAAGGACGCTATTACTGTAAATCCTACTTCCGAAGGTAAGGTTATTATCAATCTTTAATTTAAATGCAAAACCTCCTGTCATATGGCAGGAGGTTTTTGTATATGCTTGACTTTTTATGGAAGCATTGTTATAATTAACTCATTAACAAAGCTAAGGTTCGGAGGTTATAGTAATGAATATTGAAATCAGACCTGTTGTTATTGAAGATTACGATGGTATTTATGAGCTTTGGAACAGTACGGAGCAATCAAGACGTGCGTTAAATCCAGTTGATGACAGCAAAGATGGAATTGAACGTTACTTAAAGCGTAATCCTACAACTTGTTTTTTGGCATATCTGAATGATGAAACTAAAAAAATAGTCGGTGTTATACTTACAGGTCACGACGGCAGACGTGCAATTGTTCATCATATGTGTGTACATCCTGATTATCGTCGTCAAGGTATTGCTCATATGCTTGTTCAGAAAGCGGAAGATGCTTTGCGTAAAGAAGGTATTACCAAAATATTCGGGTTGGTTTTTAAGGATAATGATACAGCAAACGCTTTCTGGGAAGAACAAGGGTATACGCTTCGTACAAACTTAAATTACCGTAACAAAAGCTTAAATGAAGATGTTCCGCAAGGAGAATGAATATAAAACAGCTGTCAGGGCAAACTCCCGACAGCTGTTGTTTTTTATTGATTATCTTTTGCTCTGATTTCTGTTCTTCTAATTTTACCACTGATTGTCTTTGGAAGCTCGTCAACAAACTCGACGATTCTTGGATACTTATAAGGTGCAGTATTAACCTTAACGTGATTCTGAAGCTCCTTAATGAGTGCTTCATCACCCTTATCCTTATACTCCTTTGTAAGAACAATCGTTGCCTTAACAACCTGACCTCTGATTGGGTCTTTTGCACCTGTTACAGCAACCTCAAGAACAGCAGGATGTTCCATAAGAACACTTTCAATTTCAAATGGTCCGATACGATAGCCGGATGCCTTGATTACGTCGTCAGTACGTCCTACATACCAGAAGTAACCGTCCTCATCCTTCCAAGCTGTATCGCCTGTATGGTAAATATCGTTATTCCAAGCGTTATTTGTAGCTTCAGGATTTTTATAATATTCCTTAAACATACCAATCTGCTTCATTCCATTTGTGCGGATAACAATTTCACCTGTTTCACCGGCAGGAAGTGAGTTACCGTCCTCATCAACGATATCTACATTGTAAAGTGGAGTAGGTCTGCCCATTGAACCTGGTTTTGGCTCCATTCCTGGAAGATTTGCAACTACAAGAACAGTTTCTGTCTGACCAAAGCCTTCCATAAGCTTCAAACCTGTATATTCAAGCCATCTGTTGTAAACCTCAGGGTTGAGTGCTTCACCTGCGATTGTGGAATATTTAAGGTTAGAGAGGTCATAATTTTCGATACCTTCCTTAATGAACATACGATACATAGTAGGAGGTGCACAGAAAGAAGTAATTTTATAATTCTGAATTTTTGTAAGGATATCGGCAGAGTTGAAACGGTTGAAATCATATACAAAAACTGTTGCTGCACAAGCAAACTGACCGTACATCTTGCCCCACATACATTTACCCCAGCCCGACTCAGAAATTGTCAGGTGAATTGTATCTTCCTTGATATTGTGCCAATATTTTGCAGTCTGAATATGAGCAACCGCATAATAGTGGCTGTGAAGTACCATTTTAGGATAACCTGTTGTACCGCTTGTAAAATAAAGAAGCATATCATCATCAACCTTATTTTCGATGCGGTCAAGTGTTTCGGGGTATTTTTCCATTTCAGTATCAAAGCTTACCCAGCCATCACGGTCGCCTCTTACGATATACTTTTCCTGTATACCTGCATATTCTGCAAGAGCTTCTTCAATATGTTCCTTAACCTCTCCATCAGCTGTTGCGATTACATATTTTACGTCAGCAGCCTGAAAACGATATGTGTAGTCCTTCTTCATAAGCTGGTTTGTAGCAGGAATAAGAACCGCACCGATTTTACAAAGTGCAATTGTAAGGAACCAGAACTGGTAATGACGCTTGAGAACCGAAAGAACCTTATCACCCTTCTTTACACCGTGAGCAAGAAGCATATTTGCAACCTGATTGGATTTATTCATAAGGTCGGAATATGTGAATACGTGTTCCTCGCCTTCTTCGTTAACCCAAATCATTGCACGACGTTCAGGTTCATTCTTTGCTATTTCATCAATCACATCATAACCGAAGTTGAAATTTTCAGGAACGTGCACATCAAATTTATTAAGTACGCCGTCAGCATCATATCCGTCAGAAACATACTTTTTATATAAGTCTTTCATTTCCATATTAGTTACAACCTTCTTTGAAATATTACTTGATAAGTATTGCAAGGAACTCACAGTTTTCTCCATTTGTAGCAATCATACCGTGAGGTGCGCTTGAATCGTAAATAATAGAGTCACCTGCTGTAAGAACCTTGATTTTACCATCAATTACAAGCTTTAAGCTTCCCGAAAGTATGTAGTCATACTCCTGTCCTTCGTGGACAGAAAGGGATATCGGCATATCTTGTGCTTCATCAGAATACGGTGCTTTAACAAGGAACGGCTCAATTTTCTTATCCTTGAACAGATAAGCGAGATGATGATACTCAAAACCTTCACGACGCTTAACAGGAAGACCTGTATCCTTTCTTACTACGCAATAACGCTTAAGCTTTGGATTCTCACCTGTGAGAATTTCAATAATATCAACTCCAAAGATTTCAGCACACTTATAAATAAAGGTTACAGAAAAATCCTTTTCGCCATTTTCAATAAGTGCATAATCTTCAGCAGAACAGCCTGTCTTTTCACACATTTCCTCAACGGAAATACCAAGAATATCACGAAGTCCTCTTATTCTTTCAGCAACTTCTTTAATACTGTAATTCATACTCCTGACTCCTTTTTTATTGGATTAAGGTAATATCAATGTGACATAAAACCACATATTATGATTATAACATACCTACATTTGAATTTCAATAACTATAACCAAAAAGAATACCTACTTAACAAATAATTATAGGCGTGAAGCAAGTAACGTTGAATATTTCGCTCTGAAATCAGCAAAAGTACCGTTATCAAGCGCTTCACGAATTTTTTCCATAAGTGTATTGTAAAAATAGAGGTTGTGCATAACTGCGAGACGTCCTGCGAGCTGTTCGTTTGCCTTGAACAAATGTCTGATATATGCACGAGAAAAATTACGGCAAGTTGGACAATCACATTCTGGATCAAGCGGCAATGGGTCAGTTTCATAGCACTGATTTGTAGCGTGCATAATACCGTTCCAAGTGAATACTGTTGCGTGACGTGCATTACGGCTTGGCATTACACAGTCGAAAAGGTCAACTCCCCTTGCAACAGCCTCAATTATATTAGATGGAGTACCCACACCCATAAGATAACGTATTTTTTCTTTTGGCATAACAGGTTCAACAACATCAATAATACGATACATTTCTTCGGTTGGTTCACCTACTGCAAGCCCTCCAATTGCA
>JAZSHA010000040.1:0-1572 GCA_045533025.1 Oscillospiraceae bacterium | reverse complement strand
AAAGAAAAGTACAACGCTGACCGAAGTCGTATTAAGGAAGTCGAGCAACGCTTGAAAACTATTGCCGAGGATATTAAGAACATCGACAATTATCGTAAACACAAGCCTGTCGCTGATAAGCTTGAAAGTGTTGTTTTCAAGGAAAAGTTCAGGCGTGAACACGAGAGCGAACTGATTATTTTTACTGCTGCTGAGAAGTATCTGAAGAAAAGGTTTGGCGGCGAGAAGGCTCCGCTGATTAAAGAACTTCGTGCTGAACAGAAAAAGCTTTATGCTGAAAAGGACAAGCTGTATAGTTCCTATAACAGTGCAAAAACCGAAATCAAGGAGCTTGATACGGTGATGAAAAATGTGGATATGATTCTTGGGAAGGACAAGGAAAAATCCGTACAGAAACAAAGGACAAACGAACTGGAATAGTGCTGTATTCCACTTGACAAAAATTACTTTAAAGTGTAAAATCAAAGTTGGAATATGTGCAGCTGACTTATCTTAAGAAAGGATGATTCAGATGGCATCATATGAAAAAAGAGGCAACTCATACAGAATTAAAGCGTCCTGCGGCTATAACGCTCAGGGCAAGCAGGTGTTCCAGCGCATGACTTGGACACCTCCTGAAGGAATGACCGAAAAGCAGATTGAAAAAGAGCTGAACAGGCAGTGTGTTCTCTTTGATGAAGATTGTAAGAATGGATTGGTTGTATCTCCTATAAAGTTTGAGGCTTTTGCAGAGCAGTGGTTTGAGGAGTATGCAAATCTCAATCTGAGAAGTACAACTCTTACACGTTCACGACAGCTTACCAAGCGCACCTATGAAGCAATCGGACACATCAGGCTCGACAAGCTGAATGCAAGAGTGATACAGCGTTTTATCAACAGTCTGACAGCGGAGGGTACTAATCAGAACACGGGCAAGGGACTTGCAAAAAAGACAATAATTCATTATCTGTCGTTCATTTCAACTGTACTGGATTATGCTATTAAAATGGATATGCTCAGTACAAATTCCTGCCGCAAGGTTACGATACCCAAAGCCGATGTAAAGGAACGCAAGGTTTACACTATTGAAGAAACGGAACGCTTTTTTGAGCTGTTACGCAAAGCTCCGCTGAAATACAGAGTGTTTTTTACTCTTGTTATTTATACGGGAATGCGACGTGGTGAAATGCTTGGACTGGAATGGCACGACATCAATTTTGAAACGGGAGTTATTCATATTCAGCGCACCTCTAACTACACAAAGGCGAAAGGTATTTATACTGACGATACCAAAACCAAGGGCTCTAACCGTTATATCAAAGTACCGAAGGATATTCTTGATTTGCTTGAAAGCTACCATAAGGTACAGGCAAATGAATTCCTTGAAATCGGTGACAAGTATCAGGAAACAGACAGGCTGTTTACAAAATGGGATGGACGACCTATGAATCCGCAGACCCCCTACGGCTGGCTGAAAGAATACTGTGAAGAAAATGATTTCCCGTTCTATGGGGTTCACACCTTCCGTCACCTTAACGCAAGCTTGCTCATCGGTGCAGGAATTGACGTAGCGACAGTATCGGGAACATTAGG
>JAZSHA010000287.1:0-31964 GCA_045533025.1 Oscillospiraceae bacterium | reverse complement strand
CATTCCGCACGGTCTTGCTAACGCTTACCTGCTCCCACACGTTATCGAGTACAACGGTGAAGCAACACCTACAAAGTTTGCTGCTTGGCCAAAGTACGACCACTACGTTGCACCTGAGCGTTACGCTGAAATCGCTAAGATGATGGGCTTTGCTCCACAGACCGCAACAAACGAAGAAGGCGTAAAGGCACTTGCTGACGCTGTAAGAAAGCTTATGACAGAGGTTGGTATTCCTCTCTCCATCAAGGAAGCAGGCGAAAAGGACGCTCGTTCCTACATTGACCCTGCAAAGTATGAGGGTGTACTTGAAACACTTGCTTACAGAGCATTTGATGACCAGTGTACAACTGCTAACCCAAGACTTCCAAGAATTGAAGAGCTTAAGGCGCTTTATATGAAAGCTTATTATGGTGCGTAATATATATCCGCTGTCATTTATTTGACAGCGGATTTTTTATTGACTTTCAAAATGTAGAATGATATAATTACTGCATAATTAACTGAAAGGCTGAACATTATGGAGTTTATAATACGCGAACTTATGCTAAAAGACAGTGATGGTATTCACCGTCTTAACACAGATGAAATGGGATATGAATTTTCACTTGATGAAACAAAAGAAAAGCTATTGAAGCTAATTAACAGCGAGTCAGATAAAATTTTTGTTGCTGTAATCGGTGATGAAGTCATTGGATATGTTCACGCAAATGATTATGATTTGATTTATGCTCCGCATATGAAAAATATTATGGGGATTGCTGTTGCTGAAAAATACAAGAGAAACGGTATCGGCAAGGCTTTGCTTTCAGAGGTTGAAATGTGGGCTAAAGAAACAGGTGCAAAGGGTGTACGCTTGGTTTCGGGTGCGACTCGGACTAATGCACACAAGTTTTATCACAGCTGCGGATATAGCGGTGACAAGGCTCAGGTGAATATGAGCAAGATGTTTTAATAGACGACTTAACCCGTGGAGATGTATGCAATTTGCATATTCTTCACGGGTTGATTTTATTCTATAACAATTGTTTTTGTCGCAGTATTTTCGCAGAACGCTTTATCATGCTCAACGAAAATCATTGTCGGTTGGAAATTTGTTATCAGCTCCTCAATCTGTATTCGTGAAAGAATGTCGATAAAGTTCAACGGCTCGTCCCATATATACAGGTGCGCTTGCTCACAGAGGCTTCCTGCAATGAGGACTTTTTTCTTCTGTCCACCGCTGTAGCTTTCAATTTTACGCTCGAATAGTTCTCTTGAAAAATCAAGCTTACGCAGGATTGCTTTGAACAGACTTTCGTCAATTTCCTTGCTTTCGGCATACTCAGTAAGCGTACCGCTGAGAGCGTCGGTTTTCTGCTGAACATAAGAAATTTTCAGCTTATCGGCACCGTATATCTCTCCGCTATGGGTAATTCCTTCACCAAGGATAAGCTTCAGGACGCTTGATTTTCCACAGCCGTTTTTACCGCACAGGGCAATTCTCTCCCCTTGCATTACCTCAAAGCTGACATTCTTGCAGACTGTTCTGCCACCATATTCAACGGAAAGATTTTTCACTTCAAGAAGACGTGCAGAGTGGAATTTCAGAGGTGCTATTTTCAGCGAGTCGGCTTGCTCGATGTTACGGAGAAGTGCGGACTTTTTATCGATATCCGAGGCAATTCTTGTTTCCATCGCCTTTGCACGATTCATCAACTTTTTGGATTTTGCCGCAACCGAAGCGCGGCGGCTTGTGGATTTTTCCGTTTTGCTTGGGTCAAAACCGATTTTTGTACGCTCGATTTTGTCGGAATGTTCCGAGGCTTTCTTTGCGGCGGCTTCAAGGTTTTTTATTTCACGTTTCAGTTTTTCGTTTTCAGCAAATTCAAAGCTGTCACGCATTTCCTTATTAGCTTGCCACGTGGAAAAATTACCGCTCTGGATTTCAATATTGGTACGATTTATTGCAAGAACGTGGTCAATACAGCTATCGAGAAATGTTCTATCGTGGGAAACGAGAATGAAGCCTTTTTTCTTTTTCAGATATTCACCAAGGTGTTGGCGTGCTTCCATATCGAGATGATTTGTTGGCTCATCAATCAACAGAAATGCATTCTCACGAAGGAACATTCCTGCAAGCATTGCTTTGGTTTGCTCACCATTGGAAAGGGTGTTCCAAGGACGCCAGAGTGCATCCTCTGAAACATCAAGCAGGGACATTTCACGGTAGATTTTCCAATCCTCGATATCGGCAGAGATTTCCCTTATGATATCTATTGTAAGGTTGTCAGTGCTACTGACATTGTATGGGAAATACTCAAAATTGACCGAAGCGGAGATTGTTCCGCTGTATTCAAGGCTCCCCAGAAGGAGACGGAGAAAGGTTGTTTTTCCTCTGCCGTTGCGTCCCGTAAAACCGAGCCTCCAATCTGTGTCAATGCGGAAGCTTACATTTTCAAAGACATTCTCGCTGCTTCCGTCATAGCCGAATGTAAGATTTGAAATATTTATCATAGACATAGTTATTACCCCCAATCATAAAAATAAGCCGCAGGATATTCTGCGGCTTAAAGGTCAAAGGGATATAAGCCGTACCGAAGCACAGCTATGCCAATGAAAAAAAGACGCAAAACACCCTGTATGCACAACAAACAAGACATAGCTATAGCTACGCCGATAAACGTTTGGTTGTGTCAGAAAGCAGGATTATTTACGCATCTTTTCACCTCAAATCAAAATTTTACAAGGTTATTGTAGCATAATTTTTTGGGGTTGTCAAGAATAAATTAATTGTTGACCCATAACGGCATTATGTGGTATAATTTTTATATATGACTTACGGAGGTACGCTATGACCACGATTTACTTTGTACGGCATGCAAAGCCTGATAAAACTATACACGATGACCGCACGCGTCCTCTTACTACGGAGGGGCTTGCTGACTCTGAAAAAGTTACGGAATTGCTGAAAGACAGAGGCATTGACCTGCTTATGTCCAGTCCGTACAAGCGGAGTATGGACACAATCGGAGGACTTGCTGAGGTGCTTGGAATGGAGATTGTTACTGACTATGATTTCCGTGAGCGTGAGGCAGGCGGTTGGCACGGTGACAATTTTCTGCAATACATTGAGGCGCAATGGGCAGACTTCAACTATCATATTATGGACGGTGAATGTCTTGCTTCGGTGCAGGAGAGGAATATCTGTGCGCTGAAAAAGGTGCTTGCTGAACACGAGGGAAAGACGGTTGTTATCGGCACGCACGGTACGGCTTTGAGCACGATTATCAATTTTTACAAGCCTGAATATAATTTTAACAGCTTTATGCGGATACTGAATTTTATGCCGTATGTAGTGAAGATGGAGTTTGAGGGTGAGGAATTTCTCGGTATGAGCGAGGAGCTTATTGTCGAAAAACTTTGGAAATAAATTTCCAAAGCTATGAGTTTTGTTTTTTGAACTGCCATTCAAAATTTGCTTCGCAAACCACAAAACATCAAAAACTTGGTGATTGGAGTGCTATTCTATGCCTGAAATCTGGGATTTGTATGACAGGAACAAGCTGAAAACGGGTGAAGTTATTGAGCGTGAACAAGTGCACGAGATACCTCAGGGGTGCTATCATCTTGCGGTTGATATATGGGTTAAGACATCTGACGGGCGGTATCTTATCACGCAGAGAAGTGAGAAAAAGCCCAGCTATCCTCTTTACTGGGAATGCACTGGCGGTGCGGTTGTAAGCGGTGAGAAAAGCATTGACGGTGCTGTTCGTGAGCTTGCGGAGGAAACAGGAATTCGTGCTGAAAAGGCTGATTTGAAGCTTGTGAACACAGTTGTTTACTCAAATTACATTATGGACGTTTATCTTTATGAGCGTGATGTGGATATGTCCGATGTAATTTTGCAGGAAGACGAGGTTTGCGGTGCAAAGCTTGCGACAGAGGCTGAAATTCTTGCTATGATTGAAAATGATGAGTTTGTGGAGCGTGTATGGAAGCGCTTTGCAGAGGTAAAATAAACAGGATTGGAACGATAGAATGAAACGATTGGTAATCGGTATGATAGCCCACGTTGACTCGGGCAAGACTACTCTTTCGGAGGCTATGCTTTACTCGGCGGGCGAAATCCGCAAGCTTGGCAGAGTTGACCACGGTGACGCTTTTCTTGACACACATTCGATTGAGCGGAGCCGTGGTATCACTGTTTTCTCAAAGCAGGCTGTTATGCGGTACGGTGACTGCGATATAACATTGCTTGACACACCGGGGCACGCTGATTTTTCTGCTGAAACAGAACGTGCTTTGCAGGCACTTGATTATGCAGTGCTTGTTATCAGCGGCACAGATGGTGTACAGAGTCACACTGAAACACTGTGGCGGTTGCTGACGAGGTACAGGATACCTGCGTTTATTTTTGTAAACAAGATGGATATTTCGTCTTATGAGCCGTCTGTGCTTATGGGTGGTTTGTGCAATCGGTTGGACAGCGGATGCATTGACTTTTCGGCAAACCGTGACCGTGACGCTTTTTACGAGGAAGCGGCGATATGTGATGAAAGACTTATGGATGAGTACCTCGAAAACGGAGAGGTTTCTCCCGCAAGCTTACGCAGGGCGATTGCTGAGCGAAAGATATTCCCCTGCTTTTTCGGCTCGGCGCTGAAAATGAACGGCATTGAGGAGTTTCTCAAAGGTTTGGATTTTTACGCTGAGCAAAAGGATTACCCTGCTGAATTCGGTGCGAGGGTGTTCAAGATTACTGAGGAACAGAATGTTCGGCTTACACACATTAAGATTACGGGTGGAAGCTTGAAGGTACGCTCTGTAATTGGTGAGGAAAAGATAAATCAGATACGCATTTATTCGGGCACAAAGTTTCAGGCTGTTGATGAGGTGTTTTCGGGTGCGGTCTGTGCGGTAACAGGGCTTGCTCACAGCTATTCGGGACAGGGACTTGGTGCGGAAAGCAATGCTGACACTCCCCTGCTTGAGCCTGTTCTGACCTACAAGCTTATTCTGCCGCCGAAAACGGATTTGCACACGGCACTTACGCAAATGAGAAAGCTTGAAGAAGAAGACCCACAGTTACACGTTGTATGGAATGAACAGGCACAGGAAATTCACGTTCAGCTTATGGGTGAAATTCAGCTGGAAATTCTGAAAACTGTTATTGCAGAACGTTTCGGCTACGAAGCTGAATTCGGCACGGGCAGCATTGTTTACAAGGAAACAATTTCCGACACGGTAGAAGGTGTGGGACACTATGAGCCTTTACGTCATTATGCGGAGGTACACCTTTTGCTTGAGCCTGCCGAAAGGGGCAGCGGCTTGCATTTTGCAAGCGATTGTCACGTTGATGACCTTGACCGAAACTGGCAGAGATTAATTCTTACGCACCTTGAAGAAAAAACGCACGTTGGTGTGCTGACGGGCTCACCTATTACAGATATGAAGATTACGCTTATTGCGGGACGTGCACACCTTAAGCACACGGAGGGCGGCGATTTCCGTCAGGCAACATACCGCGCTGTACGTCAGGGTTTACGCTCGGCAAAAAGCGTACTTTTAGAGCCGTGGTACAACTTCACGCTGGAAGTACCGTCTGAGTCGGTAGGACGTGCACTTTCGGATATGCAGAGGCTTTCTGCGGAATTTGAGCCGCCTGAAACGCTTGGCGAAACAGCGGTAATTACGGGAAGTGCGCCTGTTTCGGAGATGCAGAATTATCGAAGCGAGGTTATCAGCTACACTCACGGCAAGGGGCGCATAAGCCTTATTCTGAAAGGATATTTTCCTTGTCACAACGCTGAAAAGGTTATCGAGGAAATCGGATATGACTGCGACAGTGACCTTGAAAATACGGCAGACAGCGTGTTCTGCTCACACGGTGCAGGGTTTGTTGTGAAGTGGGACGAAGTTCCGTCGTATGCTCATATAAGCGGGAGAAAGGAACGTACTGAAATCGCTGATGAGGAATTCACTGTTCAGCAGGTTAGCAGTTATCGTGCGAGAATTGCCGAGGACAAGGGGCTTATGGAAATTTTTGAGCGCACCTACGGCAAGATAAAACGTGATGAGCGACACGCAATGCACACGGAAAAACACGTGCCACAGCAGAAGCCGCACAAGGCTAAGCCGCTTCCTACGGGTCCTGAATATCTGCTTGTTGACGGGTACAATATTATTTTTGCGTGGGATGACCTGAACAAGCTGGCAAAGGATAATCTTGACCTTGCGAGGACAACGCTGATAAACCGTTTGTGCAACTATCAGGGCTTTAAGCAGAATAATGTTATTATTGTTTTTGACGCGTACAGGGTTTCGGGGCATCATCGTGAAGTTGAACAGCATCACAACGTAAGCGTTGTTTACACGAAGGAGTCGGAAACGGCTGACTCGTACATTGAAAAGGTTACGCACGAATTGAGCAAGTCACATCGTGTTCGTGTTGCCACTTCTGACGGCACGGAGCAGATTATCATTCTCGGTAACGGTGCTTATCGTGTTTCTGGGGCGGAATTTGAGGACGAAGTCAAGCGCGTTGAGGCGGCTATAAGGGAGATTATAAGCCAATGAGAGAAATGAAAACTATTGCACACATAAGAAGTCCGTTTACGGAAAAATTCGGGATACCACGTCAGAGTGGTTTGACGTCACTTTGCTCGGAGATTGTTTTTGAGCCTGAGTATCGAGTTGCTGAGGCTTTCCGTGGGCTGGACGGATACTCTCATCTGTGGATTTTATGGGAATTTTCCGAGGCTGTGCAGAACAGCTGGTCGCCGACGGTGCGTCCTCCTCGTCTTGGCGGCAACACTCGTATGGGTGTTTTTGCGACCCGCTCCCCTTACCGTCCAAACCCGATTGGTATGTCCTCGGTCAAGCTGGAGAGGATTGATTTGCACACGTCGGAGGGACCTGTGCTGTATGTAAGTGGAGCGGATATTCTTGACGGCACGCCGATTTATGACATCAAGCCGTATCTTGCTTATACCGACTCACACCCTGAGGCGACGGGTGGTTTTGCTTTACAGCAGAAAGAGGGCGTGCTGAAAGTGAATTTCCCTGCTAAGCTTTTGGAGCAAATCCCTGCTGAATTACGTCAGGGACTTATTGAAGTTTTGGCGCAAGACCCACGTCCACAGTATCAGAATTCGCCTGACCGTGTTTATATGATGGCTTTTGGAGGATTTGACGTACAGTTTCGGGTTGAAGGAAATTTACTGACGGTTTGCGGAATTAAGCAAAAATAATATATAAAACAGACCTTGGATTTTTTACTCCAAGGTCTGTTTTCGTTTTTTATGCTTTTTCAACAGGCACCCATATTGCGCCTTCGTCAGGTGAAATATAAAATTCAAGATTGTAGTTGCCACTGAGCTTATATTCACGACAATTCGGCAGCCATTCGTTCCATATCTTTGTATTCACATCCTGCAATGCTTTCGGGCATTCACCGTGGTATGGGAACACTGCCCATGTACCTGCGGGAATAATTCGTGTTGTGCAGCCCTCAGGAATATCATTCCAAGGGAAATACAGGTCTGCAATAAGATAATCAAAGTTCTTTCCGTCGCTGTCAAGGCAAGCGCCAAACATTCCTTTTATAATTTCGCCTCCGCCTGTCTGATAGTGCTCTCCCCAGAATTTCGGGATTTCTGTATAAGATGTTTCAGTATTGAACAGTCTTGATTTGCCCATAATTGTAAATGCTTCTTTTTCAACGATTTGGTATTCCATAGTAGTACCGCCCTCCAATGTAAGCTTAATTCTTAGTGGTGCAAATGCTTTAAGCTCCGCACCCTTTTCCTTTGCAGCAGATGGAGAAATGCCGTGGAATTTTGTGAATGCACGGGTAAAGCTGTCAGGTGAGTCATAACCGTATTTCAATGCAACGTCAATAACCTTTGCACTATCTGCGGAAAGCTCCTGTGCCGCAAGGGTCAATCTGCGATTGCGGATATATTCACCAACCGTGAAGCCGCACAGACAGCTGAAAATCTTCTGAAAATAGAATGCCGAAACATACGCTTTCGACGCTATATCCTCGATTTCCAGTTCTTCTGTAAGGTTATCCTCGATATACTGTATTGCACTCTGTATGCCTTCTGCCCAACCGTTCATTTTTCAGACTTCCTTTCTCCTTGACTGTGATTATATTGTAGCATTTACATCAAAAAGTTTCCCGACTTTCCGTGCTTCGTTTTGCAGGGTTATGCAAACAAGCCTTTCAGTGTGTTATCCTCGAATGCGGAAAGGTCATATGCGGCATCAAGCATTGCTTCGAGATTTTCTTCGCTGTACTCGATTTCTTTTGAATAATTCTTTGCAAGCTGTGCACAGTCCTCGTGGGAAAGCGTGCCGCTTTCAAGCCATTTGCAAAGATACATATATCCGATTACTGCCACGCTTACCGCCATAAGCTTTACACGGGACACAATTTCGCTGTCGAATGTGCCCTTCATAAAATATCGCCATATAAAGTACACGGCAATGTTGCAGAGATATCGCTCCACATTCGGATTGTTTTGCAGGAATTGCTTCTTTTTATTGCAAGCTGCATCATACATTTCCGTTATTTTTTCAAGGTACGGCAACCAGTTTTCGTCAATCGGTTCAAGAAATGCCATAAAAGCAAGGCTATCAGCAAAACGGTGTTCGACGTGTTCTGATGATGAAAAAATTTCGGGCACATCATAAATTTCGTTGTCAATATTGCTCTGAACAGCTGTTGTATATTCAATTATATCACGGATTTTCACATTCAGCGGTAAGCTGTCACAAATAAGATATGCAAGAATTTTCTCGCGGACTTCCAAAAGGCAAGCGTACAAAGATGTTTCCTCAAAGTCATTTTCCTCATCGGGAATTTCCGTTTCGTATGTAGCTGACGGCTTCTCTGCGGAAATTATAAGCCTTGCCGCTTCCTCACAGCACAGACCTATTCCGCCTTCTTTTACATTGCCAAACCATTCGTAATAACGGGGGTGTTCGGTGCAGATATTGCAAAGCTTATTTTCGCCGAGATTGAGAATTATTTCGCAGAGGTTGTGCTCATTAAGGAACGGGCAACGCTCATTTTCGCCTAAAATAAAGCTTCTTGGGGCAGTGAAGGAAATGCTTCTGCAAAGCTTTTTACCAAAATCTCCAGTCACGCTATTGTAATAAGCGGCGGTACTGTCGTCTATATCAATTTCCCAGCCGATACAGCAGTTGTCGCTGCACTTATCTGCAATGCAGGTGAATTTTTTGTAATATTCGGGCATTTTCAAAATCATAGCGGAACTCCAAAAACTATATTTTTATCATTATAGCACAATAATTTTCCTCTTTCAACACACGCTATAATATATGTAGTAAAAATTTTTGCTTCATTACGAAATTTTTGATTTTACATCTTGCATTTTGCACTGTTTTGTGCTATTATATTATTCGAGAAAAAATGCTGTTTTTTATAACAGTAAATTCAATTACGCATCTTATGGTGCGAGTAGGGAGAAAAGTATGCCAAAGAAACAAGATATCAACAAGATTATGATTATCGGCTCAGGTCCTATCATTATCGGTCAGGCCTGCGAATTCGACTATTCGGGCACTCAGGCGTGTAAGGCGCTGCGTAACCTCGGATACGAAATCGTGCTGGTAAATTCAAACCCTGCTACAATTATGACAGACCCTGATGTTGCTGACATCACTTACATTGAGCCTCTCAATGTTGAACGTCTGACTCAGATTATCGAAAAAGAACGTCCTGACGCTCTTCTTCCTAACCTTGGCGGTCAGTCAGGTCTTAACCTTTGCTCCGAGCTTGCTGAGGCAGGCGTGCTTGAAAAGTACAACGTTCAGGTTATCGGCGTTCAGGTTGACGCTATCGAGCGTGGCGAAGACCGTATCGAATTCAAAAATACTATGGACAAGCTTGGCATTGAAATGGCACGAAGCGAGGTTGCTTACTCCGTTGACGAGGCTGTTGCAATTGCTGAAAAGCTGAAATACCCTGTTGTTCTCCGTCCTGCTTACACAATGGGCGGCGCAGGCGGCGGTATGGTTTACAACGTTGACGAACTCAAGGTCGTTTGTGCAAGAGGTCTTCAGGCGAGCCTTGTTGGACAGGTTCTCGTTGAAGAATGTATTGCAGGCTGGGAAGAACTTGAACTTGAAGTTGTTCGTGACGCTGCAAACAACAAAATCACAGTTTGTTTCATCGAAAACATTGACCCTATCGGAGTTCACACAGGTGACTCCTTCTGTTCCGCACCTATGCTGACAATTTCCGAAGACGTTCAGAAGAAGCTTCAGGAGCAGTCCTATAAGATTATTGAAGCTATCGAGGTTATCGGCGGCTGTAACTGTCAGTTTGCTCACGACCCTGTAAGCGGCAGAATTGTTGTTATCGAAATCAACCCACGTACTTCCCGTTCCTCCGCACTTGCTTCCAAGGCAACAGGTTTCCCTATTGCACTTGTTTCCGCTATGCTTGCCTGCGGTCTTACACTTGATGAAATTCCTTGCGGCAAGTACGGTACACTTGACAAGTACGTTCCTGACGGAGATTACGTTGTTATTAAGTTTGCTCGCTGGGCATTCGAAAAGTTCAAGGGCGCTGAGGACAAGCTTGGCACACAGATGCGTGCTGTTGGTGAGGTAATGTCCATCGGTAAGACTTACAAGGAAGCTTTCCAGAAGGCTATCAGAAGCCTTGAAACAGGTCGTTACGGTCTTGGCTTTGCTAAGAACTTCAACGAAATGACTAAGGAACAGCTTCTCAAGCAGCTCCGTTTCCCTTCCAGCGAAAGACAGTTCATTATATACGAAGCACTCCGCAAGGGCGCTACTGTTGAAGAAATCTTCCAGCTTACAAAAATCAAGCACTGGTTCCTTGAACAGATGCTGGAAATCGTTCAGGAAGAAGAACCTCTCATTGCACAGAAGGGTGCTGTCCCTGCTAAGGACGTTCTCAAGCAGGCTAAGCTTGATGGCTTCAGCGACAGATATCTTAGCCAGCTTCTTGCTGTTCCTGAAGAGGATATCAGAAATGCACGTTATGAATATGGCATTCGTGAAGCTTGGGAAGGCGTACACGTAAGCGGTACTGAAAACGCTGCATACTACTACTCCACTTACCACCTTGACGAGGACAAGAGCCCTGTAAACACTGACAAGCCTAAGATTATGATTCTCGGCGGCGGTCCTAACCGTATCGGTCAGGGTATCGAATTCGACTACTGCTGTGTTCACGCTGCACTTGCTCTTAAAAAGCTTGGTTTTGAGTCCATTATTGTAAACTGTAACCCTGAAACAGTTTCCACTGACTATGATACTTCCGACAAGCTTTACTTTGAACCTCTTACACTTGAAGATGTTCTCAGTATTCACGACAAAGAGAAGCCAATCGGTGTTATTGCTCAGTTCGGCGGTCAGACTCCGCTCAATCTTGCGGCTGACCTCAAGAAGAACGGCGTAAACATTCTCGGTACAACTCCTGAGACAATTGACCTTGCTGAGGACCGTGACCACTTCCGTGCTATGATGGACAAGCTTGGTATTCCGATGCCTGAGGCAGGTATGGCTGTAAATGTTGACGAGGCGCTTGAAATTGCTAATCGTATCGGCTACCCTGTAATGGTTCGTCCTTCCTACGTTCTCGGTGGACGCGGTATGGAAATCGTACATGATGACGAGATGATGAAGGTTTATATGTCTGCTGCTGTTGGTGTTACACCTGACAGACCTATCCTTATTGGCCGTTTCCTCAACCACGCTACAGAGTGCGAGGCTGACGCTATTTCCGACGGAACAAACTGCTTTGTTCCTGCTGTTATGGAACACATCGAACTTGCAGGTGTTCACTCCGGTGACTCCGCTTGTATCCTTCCTTCTATGAATCTCTCACCGAAGATGATTGAAACAATCAAGGATTATACAAGAAAGATTGCTATCGAAATGAACGTTTGCGGTCTTATGAATATGCAGTACGCTATTGAAGGCGACACTGTTTACGTTCTTGAGGCAAATCCACGTGCTTCCAGAACTGTTCCGCTTGTTTCCAAGGTTTGCAGCATCAATATGGTTAAGATTGCAACTGAAATTATGGTTTCTCAGTTCACAGGCAAGCCTTCACCTGTTGCTGACCTCCGTGACCGTGAGATTACACACTACGGTGTAAAGGAAGCTGTATTCCCATTCAATATGTTCCAGGAGGTTGACCCTGTTCTCGGACCTGAAATGCGTTCTACAGGTGAAGTTCTCGGTCTTTCAAAGTCCTTCGGTGAAGCTTATTACAAGGCTCAGGAAGCTACACAGGTACATCTCCCATTCGAGGGAACTGTTCTCCTCAGCGTTTGTGACCGCGACAAGCCTGAACTTCTCGAAATTGCTAAGGCATTCAACGAGCTTGGCTTCAACATTATTGCTACAGGCAAGAGCTATCAGATGATTGTTGACGCAGGTATCCCTGCTAAGCACATCTTTAAGATGTACGAAGGCAGACCTAATATTGCTGACGGCATTGCAAACGGTGAAATTCAGCTTATCATCAATACTCCTGCAGGTAAGGACAGCGTTACTGATGACAGCTACATTCGTAAGTCTGCTATCAAGCACAGAATTCCTTACATCACAACAATGGCTGCTGCAAAGGCAAGCGCAGAGGGTATCCGCTTTATGAAGGGAATCGAAAACAAGTTTGTTAAGTCCCTTCAGGCTTACCACGCTGATATTAAGTAATATAATAATGTGCCTTTGATGTTATTGTCAAAGGCACATTTTGTTGACTTTCTTCGGCATTGCTGTTATAATAAATTTAACAACAAGATACACTCGGAGGTTTATATGTATTACGAAACATCAATAATACCATATATGAACGATTCAATAACTGAGGTGCTTACGGAATATTTCGATGTAAAATGCTGTGAAAAAGGGCACTGGTGGTTTACAGAATGGGACAACCACTGCCGAAAAGTTTTTAATGTTTACGCCCTTAAAAGCTCTTACTGGCCAATGTACTGGGGCTATAATTTTGATTTTATTCCTTGGGAAAAGAACCTGTTTAAATGTAGTGGAAAGCTTGGTTATTTCCGAACTGAAAAGGCTGTACATATAGACTTCGGAGGAAGTCCTTTTCCGTATATTGATTATATGGATTTTTATTCTCCAGGTACAAGACCTGACCGTGACCACGTTGCAATACGAAAAAAATATTTCGTTCCGACTTATGGTCTTGACGCTGAATGGGCAAGAGAACACATAGGTGAGGTTGTAAGGCGGAACGTACCGTTTATGCAGGATTGGTTCGGACGCATTAAAACGATAGATGATATTATTGCACTTGAAACCGAATCCATTAATGAATGTAATACCGAAATATCGTTTCCTTACGGTTCATATTGGGTACGAGGCTTTCTCTATGCCAAACAGCACCGAATGGACAAAGCAATTGCAGACATACAGCGTGTATACGAATGTGAATTTTACAATACTGACAAGCAAATCCCGCCAAACGTGCTGAAAAAGCTTTATGAGGTTGACAAGCTTGTTTGACAAAATATAAAACCAATCGGGTATCGCAGTTAATCTGCGGTACCCGATATTTTTTAGCTCATACCCATTTCTTCAAGAGTCTTGCGTCGCTCACGCTCGGCAACCTGACATTCAAGAATATATTTTGCAACAATTTCCTCCTCAGCTTCCGTAATATCCACAAACTGGCAGCCGTAACCCATAAAATTCCCGTTGTTGTCATTCTGTCTGCGAAGAACTTTCGCTGCGATTTCAAGTTCACCCGAAAAAGTGTTAAGGTAAATTATAGTTCCCACATTGAAATACTCGTCGCATTTCAAAAGCACTCCGCCGAGGTTGATATTCAAAATCATACCCTCGATGCCCTCTTCCTTTTCGGATTTGGTCTTATACACGGTAGCTTTTTCTTTTGTGGCAATCTTAAAGGACCGCCTTCGCTCCTCAATTTCAGTAACCTCGCCTACCTTAACTTCAATCTGCCCCTTTGCTGCGGCGTCAATCTTAGTCATAGCCCTGTAACGCTGGCTGTTCACATACTCAAAAACGATTATTACCGAGTCACCCTTTTTAAAATTGGGGAGATTGTTGCATTTTATTGTAATACCAACAGTTGAGGATTTAAACAGCGACTTTGCAAAGGAATAAATTCTCGTTGTACCGAGGTGATGTTCCTTTGAGTCAAAAATCTCAATTTTGGATATTTTTTCTTTATTTAATAACATAATTCCACCTTTTGTTAACTCATTTGTGTAGATTATACAATTAAATTATATCATTACTCCTATATATTGTCAACTAAAAAACGGAAAGTTGAAATAACTTTCCGTTTTTGTTCACATATTAACAGCAAGTCGCTGTTCAAAGCTTTCCCTTGGAAGCGGCTTATCAAAGTAGAAGCCCTGCGCCATATAGCAGTTGTTCTCCTTCAGCACCTTGACATGCTCCACTGTTTCAACACCCTCAACCACACACTCTATACCAAAGCTTTGTGCAAGGGAAATGATATGCTTCAGCATAAGGTAGTTATGAGAAGTGCTTGGCTGATTTACTTCAAGGAATTTCTTGTCAATTTTAAGCACATTCCACGGCAGGTCGCTGATAAGGTTCAACGAAGAATAACCAATACCAAAATCGTCTACAGCAGTGCTTATTCCGCTTGCCTGCAAACCGAAAACTACTTTTTTCAGTTCAGAATATGTTACATCGGTAGTTGTTTCGGTAAGCTCAATTTCGATATATTCATGCGGAACATTATACTTGTCAACGGTAGCTATAATGCGCTCCACAAGCTCAGGCTCACCAAGATTGCATCTTGAAAGGTTTACAGAAACCTTGACAACCTCTCTTCCGTCATCAAGCCATTTTCTGATATCCTTACAAACGTGTTCAAGCATATAGAAGTCCAGCGTGCAGATTGCCTTATTTCGCTCAAAAACGGGAATAAACTTTATCGGAGGAATAAGCTCTCCGTCGTGGAACCAGCGACACAGCGCCTCAGCTCCCGAAACCTTGTACTGCTTCAAGGAAACCTTAGGCTGATAATAAACCTTAAATTCCTCATTTTTGATTGCAGACTTAAACAGCTGCTCATAAATTCTTCGCTCGGTGTCACGCTGCATAACCTCATCGTTATAGAAAACAGCGGAAATATTCATATTGCTTTTTGCAACATTTTTTGCTGCGTTTATGCAGTCCATAACCTGTGCAACATCTGGACAATCATCCGGAATAATATAAAAACCAGCAGAAGAACGGATTGTAATAACCCTTCCTTCTTCACCGTACTCAACATCTGAGGATGCAAGGTAATTCTTAATTTTATCAAGGTTTTCCTTGTAAAAAATAACTGTAAAATTATCTCCGCCCATACGGCAGACAGCTTCCCCATCTGTAAGAATATCAGAGAGCTGATTTATATATTTTTTCATAACATCAGTAGCTCTTGCTCTGCCAAGCATATTATTGACATCAGAAAAGTCCTTGATATTGAAATAGCAGGCATTATACTTGCCAATGTCCTTCTGTATAATAGCATCATTCACAGTTTTTACGAAATGAGCGATATTGTAGGTTTCAAGCTCATTATCGTGAAATGCAAGGTAATCGGCAACCTTCATAAGCCTTGAACGGTCGCAGAAAACGTGGAGCGTGTTAAGGAAAGCGTGCGCTCTCTGTGTATATTTTTCGTCCCAATCTTCATCGCCTTTTTGCTGGTACGCTCTGTATCCTGCAACTGTTCCGTCACCGGGCAAAGCACTGAAAGCAGCTTCTCTGCTTAAATCCGCATTTCCGTTATCATATACAACCGTAATATCGCCATTCTGATGTTCTGCATCAGAAATATTCTTATAATGTTCAACATTAACCTTTGCAATTTTCAACAGCTCGCATATATCCTTCATCGCCTCTGTCATTACAGCAAAATCATTGTCAGTATTGCGAACCATTTTCATTATGAAATTTTCCAAAGCCTGACCGTAATTACATTCAGCCATAGACATTATGCGAACCTCCTTTAATTTATTCCGCCGAAACCGCCAGCTGCGGCACTCTGATTACAAACTCAATTTCCGAATTGTCATTTTTAACAGCACTGATTGTACCGTGCATCTGTTTGATAAAACGCCCTGTAATTGTCAGACCCACGTCATCAAGGTTGTTTATATTCAGATATTTATTCTTGGATATTATGCTGTTATGCAAATCATAAAGCTCCTCAGCATTTACATTTGTATCGGTTGTGCTGATTTTTATTTCCAATTCAGCAGCATAAGAACAATGCGGGCAAGAAACATCAAGCTTCATTTCGCCATTCGGAGCGATAGTTCTCAAACGCTGCAAAACCTTTATAACAGCTTGACTGATTCGTCCTGCATCACCAAACATCATTTCAGGCACATTTTTGTTTATATTGAGAATAATTCGTCCCGCATCGGAAAGCTCCTCATCGGAAACAACCTCCTCAAACACTTTGCGGACGTTGTATTC
This sequence comes from Oscillospiraceae bacterium, assembly GCA_045533025.1. Classification (GTDB taxonomy): domain Bacteria; phylum Bacillota; class Clostridia; order Oscillospirales; family Ruminococcaceae; genus RGIG8773. Next base: position 15,479 of record JAZSHA010000287.1, on the reverse strand, counting down.
TTCCTCACTAAGCTCAATTTCCCCATCAGTCATTTTGGCGTACTCAACAGTATCCTCAATTGAAGCAAGGAACTTCTGTCCCTCGTCCATAAACGTTGAAATTACACTTCTTATTTCGTCAATATTATTGCTTTCTGAAATATTGCCTGCCATAAGCAGCCATTTTCTGATATTTTTCTGCAAATCAGAGTTCATATCAATAATGAAAGAAGCCTGCGAGCAAGCAGCTTTTTCGAGACTGCGGCTTGCTTTAAGAGCCTGATAATTTTTATATGCCATTTCCGAAAGAATTTCAGCCAGCTTAAAGATAAAATCGGCAGCCTTCAGAACGTCATTTTCGTCCTTGATATGTACTTCACGTGCAGCATTAAGGTATTCCTGCTCATCAATTCCGTACTCAGCGGCTCTCTTTTTTATAAGTTCTTCATCAAGTGGCTTCGTAAGTATCTGACCACCCATAATACTTCCAATATAGCAGTTATCAACAATAATCGGGGCAGCAAAGTCACACAGACCTGCGTGGCACTGATAAACAGAAGGCTTGCCGTATTTAAGGGAGCTTACACCGCCCATTCGGTCACATTCCATACATCTGCTGTAACCAAGCTCGGAGCTTCTTGTAAGGTCCATACAAAACTTTGTGAAGCCGCTGCCGACAGTTATCGGAACACCGTTTTCATCTGCAACAAGAGAAGCAATATTTGTATACTCAGAAAAAGAGTCCTGGACCTTCTGAAGAATGCTGATATCAATTAAATCCGTAAGCTTCAGACTTTGCATAGCAATACCTTTCTTTCCCAAAAATTGTTGTTAATTATGCTTAAAATCATTCCAATTCATACTATACTTATTTAATTATATCACAAAAGAAAATAAAATCAATATTTTATTCCGATTTTCTACATTATGCACATTGTTCAAGTAAACGTTTAGATAATTTAATGTTTTTTTGCAAAAACACTTGACATCAAGTATGCTGTAAGTGTTATTATATATTTAACAAATATTCGGAGGTATTTTTATGAACACTGCTATTTTAAAGAAATCTGCCGCAAATAAAGTAATCACTTTACTTGTAGCTGTTACTGCTTCGGTAATTCTTCCTCAGATTTTTCATGCAATCGGCGTGGTTTCGGGTACAGGTGCGGCTGTTGGAAGTGCCCTTCTTCCTATGCACATACCTGTAATTCTTGCAGGCTTTATCGGCGGCCCTGCTGTCGGTCTGGTTGCAGGTATACTCAGTCCGCTTGTTAGCTTTGCGATTTCATCAATGCCTGCGGCTGCACTTCTTCCGTTTATGGCAATTGAGCTTGGCGTTTACGGCTTAACAGCAGGTCTCATTTCAAACGCGAAGTTCAACTCATTTGCAAAGCTTATCGTTGTTCAGCTTGCAGGACGTGCTGCACGTGCACTGGCAATTATTGCGGCTGTTTACATTCTGGGAAATACTGCTCTTTCAGCTGCTTCAATCGCAGAATTTATCACAGCAGGTCTTTTTGGAATTATTCTTCAATGGGCATTTATTCCGCTTGCTGTAAGCAAGATTGAGGGAAAAACTGAAATATGACTAATCTTGAAAAAGCTAAGGATATGCTTAAAAACGGTGGTTACACCTGCGTGTTATGTAAAGGCGAACAGATTTACACAGCTGATAAGCGTGGCGTAGCACCTATGCTTGAATTTATTGACAGCGGAATAGATTTGCGTGGCTTTTCCGCTGCTGACAAGGTTATTGGAAAGGCGGCTGCTATGCTGTTTGTCCACGCAGGCGTCGTAGAGGTTTATGCTGATGTGATGAGTAAGGCTGCGGCAGATTTTTTGTCTGTAAACGGAGTTGCCTTTACATACGACAAGCTTGTCGATAAAATAATAAACCGTAAGGGTGATGGAATTTGCCCTATGGAACAGGTTACTGCTGATATAAATGACACAAATGAGGCAATAATTGCTATCCAAAAGCGACTTGAAGAACTGAGAAAGGGCTGATAATAATGAAAAAATTAGGCTTCGGCTTTATGCGTCTGCCGCTTCTTGACGGTAATGACCAGACAAGCTTTGATAAGGAACAGATTTGCGGAATGGTTGACACGTTCCTTGAAAAGGGTTTTACATATTTTGATACTGCTTATATGTACCATGCAGGCAAGAGCGAAAATGTAATCAAGGAAGTTCTTGTTGACAGACATCCTCGCGACAGCTATTTGCTTGCTACAAAGATGCCTACTATGTTCCTTAAGGAAGAAGCTGATGTTGAAAGAATTTTCAATGAACAGCTGGAAAAATGCGGTGTGGAATACTTCGATTACTACCTTGTGCACTGTCTTAATGTGACTAATTATGAGATTGCGGAAAGACTGAAGGTTTTCGACTTTGTAGTGCAGAAAAAGGCTGAGGGCAAGGTTAAGAAAATCGGTTTTTCCTACCACGATGATGCAATACTGCTTGATAAAATTCTTACTGAACACCCTGAGATGGAGTTTGTGCAGCTGCAAATCAACTATCTTGACTGGGAGAATGAGGGTGTGCAGTCAAGAAAATGTCACGAAGTAGCTGTGAAGCACGGCAAGGACATTATTGTTATGGAGCCTGTCAAGGGCGGCACGCTTGCCAACGTACCGAAAAAGGCTGAGAAGCTGCTGAAATCCTATGAACCTGATATGACAGTGCCTTCGTGGGCAATCAGATTTGCGGCAAGCTGTGAGAACGTGTTTATGGTGCTCAGCGGTATGAGCAACACAGAACAGCTGCTTGACAACACAGGCTATATGGAAGACTTCAAGCCGCTTACTGACAAGGAAAAGGCTGTCTGTCTGAAAGTTGCTGACATTATCAACTCGACTGTAACTATCCCCTGCACAGTCTGTCGCTACTGTGTTGATGAATGCCCGATGAACATTCCTATTCCTGATTTCTTTTCGCTGTTTAATGCAGAGGAACAGGAAATCGAAAAGCCGTTCACTGTACAGGGTGAGTATTACGACAACCTTGCTGAAAAACACAACAAAGCTTCCGCTTGTATTGAGTGCAGAAACTGCGAGGCTAAATGTCCTCAGCATATTGAGATTTCCAGGTTTATCAAGCTTGTTGCTGAAAAATTTGAAACTGAATAAAATGAAAGCTTCCGCATTAAATTGCGGAAGCTTTTTTACTTTTCAAATCTTTCTTTAAGCTTTTCATAAAAATGCTTTAAGCTTTTATCTCCGTCATTGTCAGGGAAAAGGCAATAAGGCAGACTGTCGGTGTCTCTGTGCTTTTTCACACAGGCAGCGCAGTTTCCGTGATTTTTGCAGCTTGTTTTAGGACAACAGCTTCCGCAGTATTCGCTCATACTATAACACCTCCGAAAATGTTGAAAATATAGCCGATAATGATAATCCCAACGGTTACAATACCGATAAAAAATCCAAGCAGCTTAGGCTTCACAACCTTACGCAGCATTATCATTGACGGCAGGGATAATGCTGTTACAGCCATCATAAAGCTCAATATCGTACCAATACCTACACCCTTTTCGAATAAAGCCTCTGCTATAGGAATTGTACTGAACTCATCGGCATACATAGGAACACCCACAATTGTTGCTATAATAACTGAAAATGGATTTTTACTGCCAAGTATCGCTTCAATCCACGTTTGCGGAATCCAGTTATGTATCAGTGCGCCAACGGCTACTCCGATAAGTATGAACTTGAAAACATATTTCCAGGTTTCCCAAGCTTCTGAAAAAGCAAATTTGCTTCTTTGCCCAAAACTTTCATATACCGTATTGTCAAGCTTTTCAGCCTTACCGAAAAGCTTTGGTTCAAGCTGACTTTCAGGATTAATTTTGCCGATTATTGTACCGCCGATTACTGCAAGCACAAGTCCAACCAATACATAGGCAATTGCTGTTTTCCAGCCAAAGGCACTTGCAAGAACAACAAGCGACCCAAAATCCACCAACGGCGAAGAAATAAGGAATGAAAAGGTCATTCCGAGGGGCAGACCTGCGTTTGTAAAGCCGATGAAAATCGGAATTGATGAACAGGAACAAAATGGTGTAACCGTGCCGAGAAATGCGGCAAGAATATTGCCGCCGATACCCCTGTACCGTTCAAGGATTTGCTTTGTACGTTCGGGCGGGAACCAGGTTTGTATAAGGCTTATTACAAAAATCAGTACCAAAAGCAATACGCTGATTTTCAGCACATCATAGATTAAAAAGTGTATGCTTGCGCCAAGCCGTGACGATGTATCAAGTCCACATATTTCAAGTAACTTACCAATCAAGTCATTAAGCCATTTCATTCCAAGCAGTTGGTTCTGTATAAAATCCCATATTACTTGCACAAACAACTGTCTCCTTCTTTACATTCTATTTCAGCAACGAAGCTTCGGAATTTTTTCCACACTTCACATTTTAATGAGTAGTATGACCATTTTCCCTCTTTACGAACGTTTACAAGTCCACATTCACTGAGAATTTTCATATGATGTGAAAGGGTCGGCTGGGTAATTTCAAATCTTTCAAGGAGCTTACAGGCACACTTTTCACCTTCCGTCAGCATAAGCACGATTTCAAGACGTGTTGCGTTACCCAATGCTTTAAAGATACTTACATATTCATTCATCAGTAACCAAGCTCCTCCAGTGTTTCAACTGCGCTGACAATCATATCGACGCAGGTTGTCTTGAAAAGATTTTTCTCTGCTGCCGCCTGCATTTCCTCAGGTTTTGAAATGTCGTATCCAAGCAATTCACGGCAAACGATAGACTTGTTTTTTGCCTTGAATGCATCAGTAAATTCCTTTGTTTTTTCATAGCAAAGGCTTCTTCCATCTGTATTTTCAGCTGTGCAATGCCCGTAACGCAGGCTGATTACCATTATTCCGCCTGTTACTGCACCGCACACCTCGGCGTTACGCATACCGCCGCCGAAGCCGCACCCGATTTTCAGTGCTGTTTCCTTTGGCAGACCATACTTTTCCGCAAATACCGCAAACACTGACTGGGAACAATTGAATCCCGCCGCAAATAATTCTGCCGCTTCTTTTTTTAACATAACAATCGCCTCACATTGAAGTTTATCTATATGATAGAATAACACACATATAGATATTTGTCAATATGTTTTGATAAAAAATTCTGCGGCACACCAAATCAATGCACCGCAGATTAAAATTATTCCTTTACAGCCATAAGACCTTCAAGAAGCTCGGGGTCGATAAACTTTGCTTCTTCACGGTTATAGAACACGTCTGTGATGTCCCAGAGGACAGGACAGAGTCCGTTATCGTATGCGGCTTCACATACGGAAGTCAGGTAAAGTCTTACCATTTCCGGAGTCTTGTTGCTTGTTGAACATCCGAATTCGCCTACGATTACAGGGATTCCCTTATCGATGTAGGTTTCCTTCATCATTGTCATATACTTATTAAGCTCAGCGTAGTCAGCTTCGCTGCCCCATTCTGTACGAGCCTTGCCCCAGTCTGCATCTGCTTCAAGGATTGCAAATGTAGATGGTGTATAGTAATGGACGGATACTGCACAGCGGTTTTCAGGGTCATTAGGCATTTTATAAAGCGGGTCGCAGGTAAGGTCAAAGTCTGTGTTGTAGCCTGCAATAAGAAGATGACGCTCAGCGTTATTACCGCCTGATTTTCTTACGATATCAACAAACTTCTGATTTATTTCGTTAAGAAGGTTAAAGGACTTTTCCTTGTCACCCTGATTGCTGTAGCGGTTCCAGATTGACTCCCAGCCGCCTTCTTCGTTAAGGGACTCAAACATAAGCTTGTCGCCGTATTCGTTGTTGAACGCTTCGGTAAGCTGTGTCCAGATACGCTCATATTTGTACATACATTCGTTCTTTTTGCTGTCATCTGCAAAATCTGTCCACCAGCCGCCGTCCCAGTGAATGTTGAGGATAACATACATATCTTCTTCAAGTGCCCAGCCTACAACCTGCTTTACTCTTGCAAGGTAGGTTGAGTCGATTGTATAATCCTCACCCATCATATTAGACCATGCCACAGGAACACGAAGCACACCAAAACCGCACTCTGCGTAACCTGTAATCATTTCTCTTGTGATAATCGGGCTGCCCCAGCCTGTTTCATAGCTTGTTACGCCCGTTGGAGCAATCCAGCTGCCCGCGCTTTCAAAGGTATTGCCAAGATTGATACCAACGCCCATTTCCTTTACAAGCTCCATTGTAGTGATGTCACGCATTGAGCCGCCCAGTGCTTCTGCATTTGTACACGCTGTAAATGAAGAAATGCACATTACTGCCGCTGTAACCGCAGCAAGGATTTTTGTAAGCTTCATAATAATCTCTCCTTAATTTATTTTTAAAGTAACTTTCTATACTCAGATGGTGTCTTGCCGTACTTACTTTTGAACTGTCTCATAAAGTTGTACTCACACTTGTATCCACAGCTTTCTGCAATTTCTTTAACAGTAAGATTGGTTGCACAAAGCAGACGCTTTGCACGGTCCAGTCTGCCGTTGATAACGTCCGTCATAACGCTTACACCAAACATTTTCTTGTAAAGGTGCTGAAATCCCGAACGGCTCATACCCATTTCCACAGCCATATCTTCAACGCTGCCGATGGTATTGGGCATTGTAAAAATTCTTGTTCTTAATTGGGTAAACTTACCGTTTCGCTCTGCAATTGAACGAGGTGCTGTGTAAATTTTTGACCTGACAAGTCTGCCAAGCTTCATAAAGAGAATATCGACGTAACCGCGCTCGATTTCCTCGTGGAAAAATTCAGATGAATAGTGTTCATAAGCCATAACGTGGATAAGCTGGGAAAGCTCATCGATATTTCCGAGATAAACAATTTCATTAAGCGGTATTCCATAGGTCTCAAACCTCTTCACATCGTCTTCATTCGGCTCAAAAAACATCCAGTCATCGGTATAATATTTTTCTGCCGCACGATATTTGCACGGTGTTTCAGGTGTAAAAAGTATAAACGAATTTGCTTTTACATCAAACTTTTCGCCGTTCACCTCAAATAATGAGTGCTCTTTTATCAGTAGAAGAAGATAACAACCGTTTCCGTTTGGTCTGTCCATAAGAAACTTGTCGTCGTGGTCATAATTGTAACCTATGGAAAAAATTTTCACGTTATCACGCCCTTATTTCATAAACACAAAGGATTTCAGCTCAAAGAGTGTTCTTTCCTTGAAATAATCCCCTGTCCAGCCTGTGTAATCAGTTGTAATTTTGAAGAATACGCTGTGTCTGCCTGTTACATTCTTTACGATTGCGCTTACTGTACCGTTATCGTGTCCGATATCAACAACACCGATTTCTTCACCATCCTCGCCGTCGATGAGAATATGCATATGGCAATCACAGCCAAAGCCGTTGATTTGTGCTGCAAATTCCATTGTTTTGCTGGAAAAATCCTCGCCAAAATCGAAATACTTATATCCGATTACGCAACCATCAGTAATGTTTGTTACAATTCTTTCAAAAACATTTCTTTCGGTAATCATAATATTTCCGTTGCCGTTTTTCAGCACGCAGGCAATGTCAGCAGGGGTAATTCTGTATGGATTGAGGGAGTCCTCAAAGCCGAGAGAGGTCATTTCAACTGTCGGGATTGTTCCATCGGGAAGAATTTCGATTTTCTCCACACATCCTCGTCTTGACATTATCGTACCGTTTGTCATTCGGTGGTAGAAAATGTACCACTGACCGTTTATGCAGGCTATTGAGCCGTGGTCATTGCCGCCAGGGTAATCCACGCCATTGTCAACAATATAACCTCTGTAGGTGAATGGTCCTGTCGGGCTGTCGGAAGTTGCATAGGCAAGTCTGCACCCTCTCTTAGGTGAGTAAATCATATAGTAGGTGTCGCCAACCTTGCGGGGTGAAGCCGCTTCAAAGAAGCACTTATCCTTCTCGTCAAAGCCGCCCTCCTCGGTTGGCTCGCAAGGAATAAAATGCTCAATACAGGTGCCGTCAAGGATTTCGTACATATTCTCGCTGTTTACCTCAGCAAGGAAGGAACGCTCAAATCCGCAGTAGATGTATGTACGTCCGTCATCGTCCACAAGCACGCCAGGGTCAATAAACCAGCCGTTGCAGCAGATTTCGTCGGAAATTGTGTACTTATATGGAGAAATAAGCTTGAATGGTCCCTCGGGCTTATCGGAAACTGCAACACAACCCTTTGCATTAACAATATAAGCATAAAGGTAATATTTCCCGTCCTTTTCCACAACATCGGGAGCGTAAAGCTCGTTGTTTTCCTTTGTCCAGTCGGTATCGGAAGCGTGGTCACGGTCAATTCGTGTATGAAAAATGTCACCGTGACACACCCACTCATTAAGGTTTGTAATAGGTGCGCTCCAGCATTTCAGCACATAGTCGCAGAATTTATCTGAGCCAGCTTTATCGTGAGAGCCGTAAATATAGACACGGTCTCCGAACACTCTCGGCTCACCATCAGGAATGTATTCCCAATTGGGGAGATATGGATTTGCCATTGAAATCGTCCTTTCATAACTGAATTATTTAGCTACATTATACAGCGTATTGAATTATTGTGCAATAGCAAAACATTCCCGATAAGCTGACTTATTGTGCAAATTTATACATTTGCAATTATTTTCACTATTTCATTTGGTGATGAAACAATAAGCTCAGCACCGTTTTCACGAAGCAAATTTTCGTCACGGAATCCCCAGTTTACTGCAATACAGTCCATTTCAGCGTTTGACGCCGTCTGCAAATCCACATCAGAGTCACCTATGTAAACTGAATTTTTGCGCTCAATACCAAGTACAGTAAGAATGTTGTTTACCCCGTCAGGAGCTGGCTTTTTCGGCACACCTGTTTTTTCACCTGCAACAGCGTCAAAAATTCCACCGAAATATTTTACGCACAAATCCTGCACAGCATAGTCTGCCTTATTTGACACAACGGCAAGCTTCACTCCCCTTGCTTTAAGCTGTTCAAGCATTTCTGTTATCCCGTCGTAAGGCTTGGTTTTATCGGCACTGTGGAGTTTATAGTATGCGTTGAAATCGTTGTAAACCGCTTCAACTGTTGTTTGTTCCGTGCCATTCGGCAGAGCACGCTTTATAAGGTTAAGTATGCCGTTGCCAACCATCATACGCACCTCATCGGCGGTGTGCTGTGGGAAGCCGTGCTGTGCTAAAACGTGGTTAAGGCTGTCGGCAAGGTCATCAAGTGTGTTAAGAATTGTTCCATCCAAATCAAAAATTGCAAGTTGATATTTCATTTTTTCATTGCTCCTAAAATTTAATGATTTTATTATAGCACGGTTTGGGAATTGGTGCAATACAAAAATCCCTGACTGAAAAAGGTATCACCTTTTAGTCAGGGATTTAATCATTTCCATTCTACAAAGCCGTAGCTTTCGAGTATCTGAAAGAACTTTGCAAGTCTTTCGTAAGTCGGATGAGCTTTTTCACCGAAGTGTTCCTCCATTGGCTCGCCCATATCCGCAATTTTTTTCTCTCCGTCAATCATCGGCCACACGAAGCTGCCGATTTCATCAAGGTGGATATACGAAATTTTCGGCTTTTTAGCTATTTTCTGCATTATCCTGTTCATTATGCCCTTGTTTTCAATTTCAAGGGTAACTATGCCGTTTTCGTCTGTTGTCCAGCCGATATGCTCTGGACGCTTCGGGCATTTTTCAAGATAATTTTCTTCGGGTTTCTGCTTACGCTTCATTCTTCACATCAGCTTTCTTTCTCTTCTTCCAGATGGAGAACTTGAGAAGTGTACAGATGATAAGACCGAATACTACGAGGCTGCCGATGCTAGATACAACAGGTGGGAGATTGAGTTTGCCTGAGATATCAAGTACCTTATCAACGCCGAATACTGCGAGGAGAGCAAGCACAATACCAACAAGACCTTCACCTGCAATCATACCTGAGCAGAAAAGGATACCGTCGTTGATGATTTCCTTCTTTTCTTCCTCTTCCTTCTTCTTCATCTTGTCAAATACGAGACGAATGATACCGCCCACGAGGATACAAGCGTTAAGCTGTACAGGGAGGTAAACGCCGATTGCGAAAGGAAGAACAGGGATACCGATTACTTCAACGAGGATTGCAATGAATGCACCTACGAATACGAGGTTCCAAGGAAGTTCTGCACTCATTACGCCTTCGATAATCATCTTCATAAGTGTAGCCTGTGGTGCACGGAGTCCCTCAGAACCGAAGCCCCAAGCTGTATCAAGAAGGTAAAGTGTACCGCCGATAGCAAGTGCAGCTGCACATACACCGATAATTTCACCAATCTGCTGCTTCTTAGGTGTTGAACCGAGGAGGTAACCTGTCTTGAGGTCCTGTGATGTATCGCCTGAGATAGCTGCTACGATGCAGATAATAGAACCGATTGCGATTGCAGCTGCCATACCGTCAGCACCGCTTGCACCTGTAAACTTGAGGATAAGTGTAGCGATAAGAAGTGTTGCGATAGCCATACCAGAAACAGGGTTGTTACTGCTTCCTACGAGACCAACCATTCTTGAAGAAACGGTTGCAAAGAAGAAGCCGAAAATTACGATAATAAGTGCGCCGAGAAGGTTAACAGGGATTGCAGGAATAAGCCATACAGCAAGTGTAAGGATTGCAATTGCGATAAGAACAACCTTCATATTGAGGTCCTGTGCTGTTCTTTCAACGCTGCCAGTTGCAGCACCCTTTACGTTAATGCTCTTGAGAGCGTCCTTAAAGGTACGAACAATAAGAGGAAGGGACTTGATAAGGCTGATGATACCGCCTGCCGCAAGTGCACCTGCACCTATGTAACGGATATAGCTGCCCCAGATACCGCTTGCGCCGTCAGCAGCAAAAATCTCACCGATTGTTGCTCCGTCGCTTGGGTAAACAACAGCATTTTCACCGAACATTACAATAAGAGGAATAAGCACGAGCCAGCTGAGCACGCCGCCTGCGAACATATAGGAAGAAATTCTGAAACCGCAGATGTAGCCTACGCTCATTACAGCGGGATAAATCTGTGTGCCGATTTCACCTGCGAAGCCCTTTACGCGGAGGGAAACTTCACCCGGAACTGCCTTGAGTCCGTCGATAATGAACTTGAAAAGTGCTGCAAAACCCATACCTGCGAATACGGTAGAAGCGTTTGCACCGCCTTCTTCACCTGCGAGAAGAACCTCAGCACAAGCTGTTCCCTCAGGGTAAGGGAGTGTGCCGTGTTCCTTAACGATAAGTGCATTACGGAGAGGTACCATAAAGAATACACCGAGGAGACCGCCGAGAAGAGCGATAAGTGTGATTTCAACGATACCCGGTTTTTCCATTACGCCTTCTCTTGCCCAAAGGAAGAGAGCAGGAAGTGTAAAGATTGCACCGGCCGCAAGGGACTCACCTGCTGAACCGATTGTCTGAACAACATTACTTTCGAGGATAGAGTTTTTCTTCATGATAACTCGGATTACACCCATTGAGATAACAGCCGCAGGGATAGATGCTGAAACTGTCATACCAACTCTGAGTCCGAGGTAAGCGTTAGCCGCACCAAACACAACAGCGAGGATAACACCCATAATGATTGATGTCACCGTAAGTTCCGGCGTAACCTTTGACGCAGGAATATACGGCTTGAATTCTGTTTTATTTTCCATAACCGCCTCCAAACTGTCACAAATTATGACAAGTTATATTTATAGTGCACTAATTATAACATATTTCGACGCATTAATCAAGCAAAAATAACAATGTTAAGACTCCGCACAAAATTCCGAAACAACTATTCCAAATTATGAGGTAATATATGCAAAAGAAAGGCAGAAATTTGTAATATATGTGGAAAATCAACTAAAACTATTGACGTTTTACCGCATAAATGGTACAATAAATACATAAAATTTGGCAAACAACACCTTTGAAAGGAAGTTTTATTATGGGTAAATTCGTAATTAAGGCTACAAAGACAGGCTTCACCTTCAGCCTCAAGGCTGGCAACGGTGAAATCATTGCAACAGGCGGCGAGGTTTACTCCAGCCTTGACAGCTGTAAGAACGGCTGTGCAAGCGTTGCAAAGAACGCTCCTATCGCTGCAATTGAAGACCAGACAGTTGAAGGCTTTGCTACTGAAAAAAATCCTAAGTTTGAAATCTACAAGGACAAGGCAGGCGAATTCCGTTTCCGTCTGAAGGCTTCCAACGGTCAGATTATCGCCGCAAGCGAAGGCTACGTTAAGAAGGACAGCTGCAAGAACGGCATTGAAAGCGTTAAGAAGAATGCTGCTGACGCTCCTGTTGTTGAGCCTGAGGAATAATGTACATAAGCCTCCGAGTTTCGGGGGCTTGTTTTTTGAGGTAGGTTATGAAAAAATATATTATTGTTGCTGGTGTTCCCCGTGCAGGTAAAAGCACTGTTTCAAAAATTATAGCAAAGCAATTCGGATATCAGCATATTAGTATGGACTCTATTATTGCAGGAATTGAAAAGGTATTTCCCGAAACCAAAATTGATACCGACGCGGATATTGAAACAATTAAAAACGTTGAATTTATAAGTTCAAAAATTGCACTGTTTATCAAAGCTATGACAGACAGCGGTGAATATGACGAATGTGATTATGGTGTTGTAATTGATGTTTTTCAGCTATTGCCGAAGGATTACAATAAATTCATTGACAAAGAAAAATGCGAGATACATTATTTTCTATCGTCTGACGTTACATCAGAAGAAAGATTTAGGATACTAAAGGAATTCGATACACCAAACGATTACACATATTATCATTCCGATGAGGAAAACAAACGCGATTGTACTGATATTGTAGACATCAGTAATTATATTAAGCAACAATGTGTTGAATATAATCTGCCATATTATGAAACATCGTACAACAGAGAAAACGTACTGAACAAATTTATATTCGATTTAAAGATGCAGAAAGCCTGAAAGAACAATCTTTCAGGCTTTTATCATCATTATGCTTCTTTCTCAACTTTTTCAACCCCGTATTTTTTCAGCAGCTTCTTTCTGCATACAAAATACGCCGGGATAAGGAATGCGTCAGCAAGCACCCATGCGGCAGGTGAAGCAAAGCAAGCGGCTGTGAAGCCGAAAATTCCGACGAGGTAAGCGATTGCTCCTCTGCCAACCATTTCGAGCAAACCCGCAAAGGTCGCAATCGGCGGAAAGCCCATTCCCTGAATAAAGAAACGGACAATATTAACCAGTGCAAGCGGGAAATAGAACGAGGAAAGGATTGTAAGGAATTCCTGAATAAGCGGCTGGAGATAGCGGCTGTTTTCGTCAAGGAAAATCATTGCAAGGTTGTCCCCGAAGAAGAACATCACAAGAAACGCAAACACCGAATAAACTGCGCCAAGAATTACGCAGGCGCCAAGCCCCTTGTTGAGTCTGTCCCATTTCTGTGCGCCCACATTCTGTCCTGCATAGGTTGCCATTGTGCTTCCCATCGCATCAAAAGGACAACACATAAACATCGAAAGCTTATTTGCGGCGGTAATTGCGGCAACGGAGTCCGTACCAAGCTGGTTTACTGCCGTCTGTAACACAACCCTGCCGATTGCGGTAATGGAATACTGAAGCCCCATAGGCAGACCCATTGTGCAGAGATTTGCAACGTGTTTGGAACTGAATTTCCATTCTTCTCTTTCAGGCTTGAGCATTGCATAGCCATTGAAAAGCTTGAACAGACAGCCGAAGCCTGATACAAACTGGGCGATAACGGTTGCAAGCGCTGCGCCGAAAACGTCAAGCTTAAAGGCTACAATAAACACGATATCCAGCACGATATTGATTACCGAAGCAATTACAAGCCATCTTACAGGGGTTTTACTGTCACCGAGGGAGCGAAGAATACCTGCGGTCATATTGTAGAGGAAGTACCCCGGGATACCTGCGAAAATGGTAAAAATATATGTATGCGCGCGCTCAAATGTGTCCTCGTTTGTTTTCATCAAGGTAAGGATATCCGTGCAGAAAATCAGGGTCAGAGTTGTGATGATTACTCCGAAGAAAATACAGAGCCACACTGAATTTGTAACGTATATACGAAGCTGTTTCCAATCATTTGCACCAAACATCTGGGCAACAGGAATTGCAAAACCGTTACAGATACCCATTACAAAGCCAATAATAAGGAAGTTTACAGAACCTGTGCTACCCACAGCGGCAAGCGCGTCACTGCCGAGGAAGCGTCCAACAATTGCGGTATCGGCAATGTTGTAGAACTGCTGAAAAAGAAAGCCAAAAAGAAGCGGTACACCGAAGCCAAGAATAAGGCTCATCGGCTTGCCTCTTGTTAAATCCTTTGTTGCTGCCATAACAATTACCTCGTTTTTTTAAATTCAAAACGCAATTATTATAGAGCAGTAACACGTCAATTACAACAACAATTTCCGACAAATATATGAACAATTTATTTTTCTCCATAGTACACAAAAACCTCAGGGAGATATCCTCCCTGAGGTGTGGTTTTTATCAGATAATTGTACCTGTTACTGTAAGAACGCTTACACCCGGCTGAATAGTCCAAGTGCCGTCAGGGTTCTGGGTATAGGTTGCGGCAGGAACTGTAATCTGTCCAGCATTTGTAGCGAATGCGCCTGTTGCTTCGGTATAGGTGTAATTTGAAGGTGATGTCCAGGTTGTACCGTTGAAGGTTACGCCTGTGATATTGAGAGCAGGATTGAATGTGTCAGTTACGATTGCGTTATCTGTTGCCACAACGGCTTCGCTGCCTGTATTCTGAATTACAAAAGTATAAGTCAACTGTCCGTTTTCGGTAACTGTTGTTGGGTTAAGGGACTTGCTGATTGAAAGGTCGGCTATGCTTTCCGATGTGATTGTTTCAGTAACAATAATATCGGAGATACCTGCGCCGCTCACAACAGCTGTGTTTACGATACTTGCTGTGTCACCGAGTGGAGCAAAGCTGTTTGTTTCAGCCGCATAAACTACTGTTGCAACACCGCCTGCGGGAACGTTAATTCCAGTAATAACAAGCGGTGCACCTGCTGTAACGATTGGTGCAGGCTGGAGTGCACCGTTTACAAAATAACGTACTGAACCGTCAACGTAATCAAGAGGAACAAGTTCAGTTGCTCCTAAGGTATATGCGCCGAGGTTGTCGGTTACGGTAAGGTTATTATAGGCAATTGAGCCTGAGTTGACAATATTGATAATATAGGTCACTTCAGAATTTCTCGAATAGGTGTCAACAACGGCTGTTTTTGTTGCGGAAAGAACCTCGAGAAGTTCGCCCTCAGTGATATTTGAATTTATTACATTTCCGTTATAGGAAAGGGTTGCCTGATTAAAAAAAGTTGCCATACATTTCCTCCTTGTGTTTCCGATGGGATTTACCCACCATTTCATAATATGCACAATGAAGTTGTACGGTTACATAAATAGAAAAAGCCCGATTTCATCAATCAGGCTTTCATAAATCATTCACTTAATTCTCTGAGATAATCGACAAGCTCAGCA
>JAZSHA010000201.1:0-1649 GCA_045533025.1 Oscillospiraceae bacterium | reverse complement strand
AAAACGGGTTATGTGCGGCGGTGCTTACGCAGGTCAGCGATGTTGAGGACGAGACAAACGGCTTGTTCACTTACGACAGGCGGGTTACTAAAGTTGACGGAAAGGTAATGGTCGGTATTGCTGAAAAAATAAAGGAAGCATTTGACAAAACCGCTGACAATGTGGTATAATTTGTATATCAAAACTTCTGACATCAAGGGGTACCTGCATATATAGGTACCCCTTTAATTCTTGAAACGGAGGCTATGGCGATGAAAAAATATCTGCCGTACATAAAAAAATACTGGTACAGCTTTCTGCTGGGTCCGCTGTTTATGACGCTGGAGGCGGCTGGAGAGTTTATTCTGCCTTATGTCAGCGCTGACGTCATCAACAATGGTGCGGCAAAGGGGGATGTGGACTACATTATCCGCAAAGGTATTGTGATGCTTATTATTGCGGTACTGATGATGATTACGGGCGTGCTGGGCGCAAATTTTGCGGTACGCGGTTCGGTACGTCTTGCGGCGGGTGTACGTGAGGACGTGTTCAAAAAGATTCAGAAATTCTCTTTTTCCAACATTGACACCTTCACGACAGGCTCGCTTATTACGAGAATTACAAACGATATTACACAGGTGCAGAACTTCACTCAGACGCTTCTGCGCGGAACATTCCGTTCACCGATTATGCTTATCGGTGCGATGGTTATGTCGTTTATGCTCAATCCTGACCTTGCGTGGATTATTCTGATTGTTATTCCTGTTCTTGCAGTTCTGATTGCGGCGATTATTGTTACGGCTTCTCCCCGCTACACGAAAATGCAGGTACAGATTGACAAGCTGAACATCAACGTGCGTGAAACGGTTACAAATCAGCGTGTTATCAAGTCCTTTGTACGTGAGGATTTTGAAAAGGAAAAATTCGGTTTTGTCAATGATGAGCTGGTTGAAAAGAGCACGTCTGCGCTGAAGATGATGCTTCTTATGCAGCCTATTTCCGCTCTTGCTGTAAATGTTACAACTCTTGCGGTTGTATGGGTTTCGGGAAGACAGGTTATGGTTGGCGATATGGAGCTTGGCACGCTGACTGCGTTTATTACATATCTTTCGCAAATCCTTACTGCACTGAACTTTATGGCTAATATCGTGCTGCAGGGCACTCGTGCGGCGGCTTCGGACAGGAGAATTTCCGAGGTTCTTGACGCTGAAATCACGCTTAATGATGACAATGTGCAGGACAAGAGCCGCACAATTGAAAGCGGCAGGATTGAGTTCAGAAACGTAAGCTTCCGTTACTTCAAGAATAATAGTGAGAAGGTACTGGACGGCATCAATCTTGAGATAAATTCGGGTGAGCTGGTTGGTATTATCGGCTCGACGGGCAGTGGTAAGACCACGCTTGTTTCGCTTATTCCAAGACTTTATGACACGGACGAGGGTACAGTTTTTGTTGATGGTACTGACGTGCGTGAATTGCCGCTGTTCAATCTGCGTGAAAGCGTTGCAATGGTGCTGCAGAAGAACACGCTTTTCTCGGGCACGGCGGCTGAAAATCTCCGTTGGGGCAACGAAAATGCTACTGACGAGGAAATCATTGAGGCGGCAAAAATTGCGCAGGCTGACTCCTTTATCAGCGGTTTTACCGATGGTTACGAAACGGAGCTTGAC
>JAZSHA010000283.1:0-12932 GCA_045533025.1 Oscillospiraceae bacterium | reverse complement strand
CTTGGAAACGTTCGCTGTGGATAATTTCCTTATAAGTTTTCATAACAGGCTGGGGAATACCAACATCAGCGTTGTTAGGGTCCTGAATTTCAAGACCAAGAAGACGGGTCGTAGCCATGTCGTTCTGTGGGCCAAGGAGTTGCTGCTTGCTGTTGTCTTCCTAAGACCGCTTGGCCTCCGACTTGGAAACGTTCGCTGTGGATAATTTCCTTATAAGTTTTCATAACAGGCTGTGGAATACCAACATCAGCGTTGTTAGGGTCCTGAATTTCAAGACCAAGACGTCCTCTGTCACGGAACTGATAGAAAGTAAAGCCGCTGAACCAGTCTGCGTTTTCTTCTTCCATAATATCACAGAATTCCTTAACCATCATAGCCTGGTCATAAGCGCCTGTTACGTCACCGTCAGCATTGAATTCGGACATTACCATTGGCTTTGCTATGCCGCCGTTAAGCTCCTTATATCTTTCAAAGCTGAGTTTTGTGAGGTTGTAGGTATCTCTTACCTTGCTTCTGGAGAAACTTGTACCGCCCTTTAATGCAACGTCGAAAGGCCAGCCCCAGTGGAGAGCCATATACTTGTCAACAGACCAGATATCAGCCTCTGGGATACACTGAGCGAATTCTTTTTCCTTTTCTATTTCAGGACCATTTTCGGGGTGTTCAACACCGCCGATACAGATGATAGTCTTAACGTTAGGAGCGTGCTCGTGGATAATCTTGCTGAAACGAACAAAGAAATCAGAAACGCCCTGATATGTTGTACGCTTTGTAAAGGAGAACCAGTCGCCTGTTGCTTCGTGATTGATACGGAGAAGCAGTCTGCCGAAAGGACGCAAATCCTTTGCGATTGCGATGAGGTGCTCGTCGGACACGTTAGGGTCAACGGAAAGTGTGAGGGTAACGTCCTGACCGTGACGGCGGACATCTCTCATATAGGTGAAAGGCTCGTCGTCGGTTGTACCGTTAAGACCGCCCTTATATGTAAAGTAATCATCATATGGGTAGTCCCACTGGAAGGAAACCTCAGCGTCCTTCATTACCTCGGAAATTCTGCCAGGCCACTCCTTGTCAAGTGGGTAGTAGCAGTACATAAGGCTGATACTTCTGTGTGGTCTGCCCAGGGCGTGGAGGATATAATCCTGATTAACGTACTCGCCTCTTTCGGAGCCGTCGCCAAGGTCAACAGCGCACTTTGCAGCGCCCATATGGATACCGTAAATCTTCTCGCTCATTTTTCATACAACCTTTCGTCAGAAAATAACAATTTCTATATAAAAGTAATCGTTTCCATATGATTAATTTAACATATATTTTTCTGTTTGTCAATTACTAATTTGTGAACTTAATTCAAGGTGGAGTTTGGAGAGTGGAGTTTAAAGTTTGCTTATGTCAAGTTCTGTTCGATGTTCAATTAACTGTAAATCGGGGTCATCAAGCGACACTATTTTGGCGTAAACTCTATATCCGCCTTGTTCACCATGGGAAAATTCAAAGCCTGCATATTTCATTTGCTTTAAAAACTCCTCTTCATCTTCACCATATAAACAAGTTGTGTACAACTCTACTTTATTGTCTTTTTCCCAACCGACTATCGAAACATTTACACCTTTATATACTGCATATGTTCTTATATTATATGCCTTGGTTATTTTGCTTTTGGGGACTTCTTTTATACAAACAAACCCATATTTTTTTATATAGCTTTCAGATGAATTACAGATAAAACCATTGTTCAAATCATCAGGATTGCTTGAACACAAATGAACAGAGGCTTCATACGTTTTTCCTATACGGTATAATTTTCCTTGGTGTAAGCCATAATTATCGTTTTTTACTTCAATCATTTTATATCCTCCAATCTTACTACTATAACTACAAAAACAAAGGGCGGAAAAATCCGCCCTCAAAAATCATACATTAAATCTGAACAGAACAACCTCGCCGTCATTCATTACGTACTCCTTACCCGCGGAACGGACAAGACCCTTTTCCTTTGCGGCATTGAGTGAGCCGCATTCCATAAGGTCGTCGAAGCTGACAACCTCGGCACGGATAAAGCCTCTTTCAAAGTCGGTATGGATTTTACCTGCCGCCTGTGGTGCTTTTGTACCCTTTGTGATTGTCCACGCTCTTACTTCGGGCTGGCCTGCTGTGAGGTAGGAAATGAGTCCGAGAAGTGCATAGCCTTCCTTGATAATTCTGTCGAGACCTGAAACCTCAAGTCCAAGCTCGGAGAGGAACATTTCCTTGTCCTCGTCGCTCATATCGGAGATTTCAGCTTCAAGCTGTGCGCAGATAGGAAGGACTGCTGCGTTCTCACGCTTTGCAATTTCGCACACCTTTTTATAGTGAACGGAAGTTTCAATATTGTTCTTGAAGTCGTCCTCGCAGAGATTTGCTGCGTAGATGACAGGCTTTGCGGAGAGAAGCGGAGTTGTTTTGATAAGCTCTGCCTGCTCCTCGGTAAAGTCGAAGGAACGTGCAGAATGTCCTTCTTCGAGGTGCTGTTTAAGCGCTTCGAGGAACTCTACTTCTGCAAGGAACTTCTTGTCACCCTTAGCGGCTTTCTTTGCTCTGTCGATACGGCGGTCAACCATTTCGATATCGGAGAAGATAAGTTCGAGGTCAATTGTTTCAATATCACGTTCAGGGTTGATTTCGCCGTCGACGTGGATAATGTCGATATCCTCAAAACAGCGTACAACGTGAACGATAGCGTCAACCTCACGGATATTTGCAAGGAACTTATTGCCAAGTCCTTCGCCTTTTGATGCGCCCTTTACAAGACCTGCGATATCAACGAACTCAAGAGTTGCGGGGGTAAACTTATCGGGGTTATACATTTCCTTCAGCTTATCAAGTCTTTCGTCAGGAACGGAAACGATACCCACGTTAGGCTCGATTGTGCAGAACGGATAGTTTGCAGACTCAGCGCCTGCATTTGTAAGTGCGTTAAAAAGTGTACTCTTTCCCACGTTAGGGAGACCAACCATACCAAGCTTCATATCTTTGAAAATCCTTTACTGTGTTTTATTTATACTTTTCGAAAATAAGTATCAGAATGAGAGTGCGTCCTCTTCATCAAAATCAAACTCGTCCTCGTCATCATATCCGAAGTTGAGTTCTCTTGCGTAGTCATCTGCTTTGAAGGTGTTTTTCTTTGCTTTCTTGGACTTTACACCCGCTGTGCAAACGATACCGATGATGAGTCCCACGAGGAATGACACAACTGCGATAAGCACGATAACACCATTTGAAACAGAAACCTCTTCCTTAGCCTTTGCAACAGTATTTGCGGTAATTTCCTTAAACATAAAAAATCTCCTTTTCCCCGCCGTTGTTATAAAAAATATCATTTACGGCGGCAAATGACACAAATAATCGGCGAACCGACATATCTAACATATATTATACAATTTTTTTCTTTGGATTGCAAGACATTTCAGGAAATTTTATTCAGCATTTTTTAGTGCATATACAACAAAAGCATATGTTGGAAATAGTATGTATTTGTTGAAAATTCTATTTAACACTTGATATAGATGGAGTGTTATGATATAATGTAAAGGATTTATGCAAACTGAAAAGGAGTTTTATTATGTCCCACTGGATTGAAAAAAGTAATATTTATCACCTCTACCCTCTTGGCTTCTGCGGCTGTGAACGTTTTCGCTCTGAAGCTAAAGACCTTGACAAGGGTAGAATTTTAAAGGTTATTGAGTGGATACCTCATCTCAAAAGCCTTAATATGAATGCTGTTTACTTTGGTCCTGTTTTTGAGTCATTTGAGCACGGCTACGACACAACTGATTACTATACAATTGATAAACGCCTTGGTACAAATGAGGAATTCGGCAAGGTTTGTGAGGAACTGCATAAGAACGGTATCCGTGTTATTCTTGACGGCGTTTTCAACCACGTCGGCAGAGACCATTTTGCATTCAAGGATTTACAGCAGAACGGTCAGAATTCACGTTACAAGGACTGGTTCTCTGGTGTGAATTTCGGTGGTCGCTCACCTTACGGTGACAACTTCTCCTATGACGGCTGGAATGGCTGTTATAATCTTGTAAAGCTTAATCTTTACAACAATGAGGTTGTTGAACATCTTTTCGGTGCTGTGAAGATGTGGATTGAAAAGTGGGGTATTGACGGTATCCGTTTTGATGCGGCTGACTGTCTTACTGATGATTTTATCAGACGTATTCACACTCTGACACGCGGCATGCGCCCTGACTTCTGGCTTATGGGTGAGATTATTCACGGTCAGTACAATCACTGGGCTAACCCTGAAATGTTTGACTGCGTGACAAATTATCAGTGCTACAAGGGTATCTACTCCTCACACAATGACCGCAACTATTTTGAGATTGCTCACTCTATTGACTATCAGAATGGTCAGTACGGCAATCTTTATATGTACAACTTCCTTGACAACCATGATGTTTCACGTCTTATGTCGGTACTTAAAGACCCAGCGAGGGTTGAGTGCTGTTACACAATGATGTACGGTATGTACGGTGTTCCGTCAATTTACTACGGAAGTGAATTCGGTATTTACGGTGCAAAGGGACACGGCGCTGAGGCTGACCTGCCTGTAAGACCTTGTCTTGATTTGAACAACATTCCTGACAGAAATGATGAGCTTCTGAAGCACATTTCTGCTCTTGGTGCTATAAGACTTTCTACACCTACAATTCAAACAGGCGGTTACTCCAAAATGGAGCTTCGCAATCAGACCTTCTCTTTTAAGCGTGAAAAGGACGGCGAAGAAGTTTATGTTCTGCTGAATGTCAGCGATGGAGATTACACCTTCCGCTTCAACACGAAGTACAGCAAGCTTGTTGACCTGCTTACGGGCAAGACTTTTAACGGCGGTAACGCTGAAATCTGCGTGCCGAAGAACAAGTCTATGATTATTGCTGACGGAAGCAAGGCTGTTGAAATTTCTGAGTCTGAAGCAATTGAGGTTAAGGTTGAAGCACCTGCTGAGCCTGCACCTGCTCCTGTTGTTGAGATAAATGAAGAACCTGCACCAAAGAACAACGGCGTTGTAGGAGTTGGAGTGCCTGATGGAAGAAAAATCGTCCTCGGCGGTCACTACAAGCATTTCAAGGGCGGCGATTATGTTGTACTGAATGTTGCCAAGGACAGCGAAACTCTTGAAGAGATGGTTGTTTATATGCAGATTTACGACAAGCCGACAGTTTGGGTAAGACCGCTCAAGATGTTCCTTGAAGATGTTGATGACCATGGCAATATTAAGCCGAGATTTGCTTTTGTTGAATAAATTTATAAAGCCTCAGTATAGTATACTGAGGCTTATTTTTTTGCAGGTGAAAAGCCGAAATGCTTTGTGTATGCTCTGTAAAAAGCTGAGTAATCCTTAAATCCGCAGCTTTCGGCAGCAGCTTGTGCCGAATATCCGCCGCGGATTTTTTCCTTTGCAGCTGTGAGGCGTTTCTTAGTAATGTAATCCCATGGTGCGGCACCTGTAGCTTGCTTAAAAATTCGACTGAACTGTGATGAACTTAAATAAAAATGCTCCGCAAGAGAGGGTACGGAAATATCATCAGAAAGATGATTATTAACGTACGCAACTATTCTCTCGGCTGTGCTTGCAGGCTTGTACACAGAATTGCCCTGCTTGTTATATGCACGGCTTATCATATCCAGAAGCATAAGAAGATGTGTTTTTATAGTAAGTCTTTTATCGTAATCATCATAACTGCTGCACATCTGCTCAAACAGCTTTTTTACCAGCGCCATGTCAACCTGTAAAATGTCCAGCATATTATTCTTGCCAAGGCTGCGCTGAGTGAATGCCTTAACCAGCCTGCCCTCATAATCTATGCTTTCAGTAAATGAAACAGGAAAATTTATAGCATATCGTTCATATTTGCTACTGCCGACAATTTTCGGTTTATGCGCTTCGGCAGGACGCATTATCATAAGACTGTTTTCGTCAAGGGGATATTTTGAGCCTTCAACGAGATACTCTACGTTCCCCGAAACGAAGAAATATATCTCGCATTGCTCATGAATGTGCATTGTAAAATCCTTATCGTTTGGACACTCGTCAACAGCGTGTCTTATATAAATATCATCAAAACAATATTCGTTAAGCATATTATCACCTCAGTATGGTAATTATAGCACGTGATGCGCAAATTTGCAATATATAATGCTCAAATCAGCAATTGAAATGCAAATTTATTCGTGGTAAAATGTTTACAGAAATCAAACGGAGGTAGCATTATGAACTTCAAATTAGCAGCATTTGCCGATGAAGCAGATGGAAGAATTTCCGAGCAGATAAAAGCAATGACAGAAAATGGTATAGACTTTCTTGAAATAAGAGGTGTTGACGGACAGAACATTTCCGAAATTACAAAGGAAAAGGCAACGGAAGTCCGCAAACAGCTTGATGATGCAAGACTTGCGGTATGGTCGCTCGGTTCACCTTACGGCAAATTCGGTATGGGAGACAGTTTTGAGGAGCATCTTGACTCTTTCAGACGAGGACTTGAAATTGCTGATATACTTGGTGCAAAGCATATCAGAATATTCAGCTTTTACGTTCCTTCTGGCGAAGAAGAAAAGTACAGACAGGAAGTTTTCAGACGGCTTGAATGCTTTATTGAAGCGGCAAAAAACAGCGATATAATTCTTTGCCACGAAAACGAAAAAGGCATTTACGGAGATATGGCGGTACGCTGTGAAGAAATTCACAGAACATTCCCACAGCTTAAAGCGGTATTTGACCCTGCAAACTTTGTTCAGTGCGGACAGGATACAGTTGAAGCTTGGAAGCTCCTTGCTCCGTATGTTGAATATATGCACATCAAGGACGCTAAGGCTGATGGCTCGGTTGTACCTGCGGGAAAGGGCATCGGAAATCTGCCTTACCTGCTGGAAAATTATAAGGGCACGGTGTTGACCCTTGAGCCACATTTGTCAGTATTTCACGGCTTTGATAAGCTTGAAGGTGAAGAAAAAACAAAGATGGGTTACTGTTACCCAACATCGCGAGCAGCATTTGACGCTGCTGTAACCTCACTTAAAGAACTTATATAAAGGAGAATTATTATGGATAAAATCAGACTTGGTATCGTTGGTCTCGGCAATATGGGCAGCGGTCATTTTTACAATGTTTTCGGCGGCAAATGCCCATCTGTTGAGGTTACAGCCGTTTGCGACATTAACCCTGAAAAGCTTGAAAAAGCAAAGGAATATCCTACAGTATCACGCTTCACTGACAGCAATGAAATGCTTGACAGCGGACTTGTGGATGCTGTTCTGATTGCAGTCCCCCACTATGACCACCCTACAATTGCACTTGAATGCTTCAAGCGAAAAATCAATGTTCTTACCGAAAAACCTGCTGGTGTTTACGCAAGACAGGTGCGTGAAATGAATGAAGCTGCTGAAAAATCGGGAGTAAAGTTCGGTATTATGTTCAATCAGCGTACCAACCCTATGTACAAAAAAGCTCGTGAAATCGTGCAGAGCGGCGAACTTGGCGAACTGAAAAGAATGGTTTGGATTATCACAAACTGGTACCGTACACAGGCTTACTACAACTCGGGCAGCTGGAGAGCAACATGGAGTGGTGAAGGCGGCGGCGTACTTCTTAATCAGGCACCTCACAACCTTGACCTTTGGCAGTGGATTTTCGGTATGCCGAAAAGAATTCGTGCATTCTGTGAATTCGGCAAGTACCACAACATTGACGTTGAAGATGATGTAACAATTTTCGGTGAGTACGAAAATGGTGCAACAGCAACCTTTATCTCCACAACAGGAGATGCCTGCGGAACAAACCGTCTCGAAATCACCGGAGACAAGGGTAAAATCGTTATTGAACACGGCAAGCTTTGCTGGTGGAAGCTGGCTGTTCCCGAGCGTGAATTCTGTTTCAGTGCAACAGAGGGATTTGTTACCCCTGAGAACACTTACGAAGAATTTACCGCACCTGAACCTGAGGGTCACCCTGAGGTGCTTGAAGCATTTGCACAATCAATTCTTAACGGCACTGAAATGGTTGCAAGAGGTGAAGAAGGACTCAATTCCCTTTCTATTTCAAACGCCGCTTACCTTTCAACATGGACAAACGATTGGGCGGAAATTCCTACAGACGAAGCTCTTTTCGAACAGTATCTCAGCGAACAATGTGTTAAGGAGAAAAGCTCAAAAAAATAAAAACCGTTCACGTTGAAAGCCTTGAGACACTTCGTGAACGGTGGAAGGTAAGATGGTAATGAATGTTGTAATTTTAATGCTGGCGGTTACAGCCTGCTACACCATAACCTCTCTCAGTGATAAATATGCGGTATCGGAGGCCAAATTCACAGGCAACGAATTTACGTTTCTGATGTGCTCATCGATGTCTTTTTTTCTCGCATTTACCCTGCCGTTTCAGACTCTTGAATTTACGCTGACGTGGCAAAGCTTTGCAGCAATTTTTCTGATTGCGGCGTGCAAAATGCTTGAATTTCAGATGAGTGCACTTGTACTTAAACAACTTTCGGCATTTGAGCTTAAAGCGTGGCTTGGGGTGACGCTGTTCACCTCATACATTACTGACGTTTTTTACGGAGCAGACCTTCGTGCACTGAAAATTCTGTGTATTGCCGTAACGGTTATAGGACTTGTTTTCATAGCACGTTCAGGCAAGGACGGAAAAATTGAGTACCGTAAAATTGCTGTACCGCTTGTGCTGTATCTTTCCGCAAAATACGGCTACGGACTTGTAATAAAAGCGTTCACGCCGTATATTTCTCCAACAATGCAGCTTCTTCCTGCGCTGGTAATAATTGCGGTAATAATGCTGTTCAAAATCAAGCCGTCTGAAATTCTGAAAAAGAATAAAAAAGGTGCGATAAAGGTTATCCTTGCAAGAATACCAAATGCGGCAGGAATGCTGCTGGAAAACGCTGTTATCGCAATCAGCCTTGCAAATTATTCTTTTATTCAGCCGATGATACTTGTAACACTGTTCTTCATAGGACTTATACGCAGGGAAAGTCACTCAAAGCTTAACCTTATCGGAAGTTTGATTTGCGTTGCTGGAGTGGTAATGTTTCAGATTATATAAATACAAAAGGCTGTATGGGATTGCTCCCATACAGCCTTTTTCAGCTAAAAATTATTTTTTGCCTGTTGTTACAAGCTCCTTTTCAGCATTTTCGGAAGCATTCAGACCTGCGCCGATTGCTCTGCCTGTGAGCACGCTTCCCACAAGGTCTTTGAGGGAAATTCCCATTCCGTCAAGGAGACCATTGGAAATCTGAGTTGTTGAGGTTGTGATATCCTCAACCATTTTTGTTGTGTTTCCGTCACCATACATTGTAATGGAGTCGATATTTGAAAGCGGCTCTGCAACAGCCTTTGCGATATCGGGGAGCTTTTCAAAGTACATCTGAAGAATAGCAGCTTCCTGCATCTTCTGCATAGCTTCAGCCTTCTTGTCGAGACCTTCAGCTTCAGCGAGAGCCTTTGCTCTTACAGCTTCGGCTTCAGCGATACCCTT
Organism: Oscillospiraceae bacterium; assembly: GCA_045533025.1. Taxonomy (GTDB): domain Bacteria; phylum Bacillota; class Clostridia; order Oscillospirales; family Ruminococcaceae; genus RGIG8773. The sequence continues at coordinate 3,397 of JAZSHA010000283.1, read as the reverse complement.
TGCACGGATACCCTCAGCCTCCTGCTCAGCGGCAAACTTTGCAGCCTCAGCCTTTGCTCTCTGAGCCTTTGCTTCCTGCTCCGCACGATAATAGAGAGCTTCAGCGTCACGCTGCTGAACTGCAAGCTCAGCTTCAGCGTTCTGGATATCCTCATACTTCTTAGCTTCAGCTTCCTTCTGACGTGTATAAAGGTCAGCATCGGCACGCTGCTGCTGTTCAAACTTCTTAGCTTCAGCCTGCTTTCTTACTTCAGCGTCAAGACGACGTTCCTGAATAGCAATTTTCTGAGTTTCAAGCTCAACTTCCTTTTCCTGACGAGCGATATTTGCGTTAGCTGTTGTAATTTCAATCTGCTTACGCTGTTCCTCTTCCTGAATACGGTAAGCGGCATCAGCTTCAGCCTGCTTAATGTCAGACATTTTCTTGAGTTCGGCTTTCTTGATTGCCAAATCGTTATTCTTCTGAGCAATTTCAAGGCTTGCTGCGATTTTTGCATCGTTAGCCTGCTTGTCAGCCTCAGCCTGTGCAACAGCAACGTCACGTTCAGCATTAGCCTTTGCAATAGAAGCGTCCTTCTGAATTTTGGAGATATTGTCGATACCGAGGTTGTCGATTACGCCCTGAGAGTCAGTGAAGTTCTGCACGTTGAAAGATACAACATCAAGACCCATTTTTGCAAGGTCGGGAGCTGCGTTTTCCTTAACTCTGTCGGCAAACTGCTGACGGTTGGAAACCATATCACGGAGCTCCATTGTACCAACGATTTCACGCATATTACCTTCGAGAACTTCTCTTGCTACTGTAATTATGTATGCCTTTTCACGGTTAAGGAAGTTCTGCTGAGCAAGCTCGATACCGTCTTCACCGAGAGAAACCTTAACGTTTACCACGGCGTCAACCATAATATTGATATAGTCGGCAGTAGGAACAGCGGAAGCTGTTTTAACGTCAACGGACATAAGGCTTAAATCCAGCTTATCAAGTCGTTCGAAGAACGGAATTTTTACCGAAGCCTTACCGATTACAACTCTTGCCTTTTTGCCGATACCCGAAATAATGTAAGCCTTATCGGGTGGAGCCTTGACATAGCCTGAAGCAATAATCGCGAGAACTACAATTACTGCTACGATTATGCCGATTAAACCAAGATGTTCGAGAATAAAATCCATAACCATAACCACCTTTACTTATTTTGCGACAAACATTGTCAATACAATATTAACACATTACCTTATCAATGTCAATAATAAATATGGGCACCGACACAAATATCGGTACCCATATTTCTCATTTTTAACAGCAGCCCTGCTTCTTTACGAATGACATACAGTCTGTACATTCAGGAACGGTTGGGTTCTTTTCGTGTGTGCCAACCTGAATGCAATCAAGTGTGCAGTAATGTTCGCTGTCCATATTGTACTTGCAGGTTGTTACATCGCACTTAATAGATGGATTCTTCATTTTTCATTTCTCCTTTTTCATGGAAAATAAAACCGCAGACACGGAGTATTCCCCGTGTCCGAGGTATGATTTTTCCTTACGGATTTACCGCTGCTTTAAACGGTAAAAATATTATGTGCAGTGTTCAGAAACAAATTCTATGGAATTTCTGGTATAAATAATGTGTATATTTTGCATAAAAAACATCTTGAAAAAAGAGAGTTTATATGGTATAATATACTTCATAAAAATTATTGAAAGGAGCGATGTTATGGATTTTTATCTACCGCAAAGCGTCAGTATGATTATTGACAAGCTTGAATATAACGGCTTTGAAGCTTATATTGTCGGCGGTTGCGTTCGTGATTCCATTCTCGGCAAAAAGCCCAATGACTATGACATCGCAACTTCTGCTGCTCCGCACGAAGTGAAGAAATGTCTTTACGGTTATAAAATTATTGACACAGGCATCAAGCACGGCACGGTTACGGTTGTTGTAAATGGTGAAAACATTGAGGTTACAACATTCAGAATCGATGGTGCTTACGAAGATAACCGACACCCGATGGAGGTTGAATTCTCCTCTGATATTATTGATGACCTTTCAAGACGTGATTTTACTATAAATGCTATGGCGTACAACCCAAGAACGGGACTGATTGACAGTTTCGGTGCACAGAAAGACCTGTTCAACCGCAGGATTGCCTGCGTTGGTGAACCGTCTGTGCGTTTCAGCGAAGATGCGCTTCGAATTATGCGTGCGCTGAGGTTTTCCTCTCAGCTTGGGTTTGAGATTGAAAAGACAACAGCTCTTGCTATCCATGATATGAAGCATCTGCTCAGCAATATTTCCAAGGAAAGGATTGCCAAAGAGCTGGAGCTGTTACTCAACGGTATTGCTCCGTGTGATGTACTTACTGAGTATGCGGACGTCTTTGAGGTTATTATTCCCGAGATAGGTCCTTGTATCGGTTTCAATCAGCATAACCGCTACCATGTTTATGATGTATGGACTCATACTGCTGAGGCGATTGAACATACAAAGCCTTTGCCTTATGTACGACTGGCACTGATGCTTCATGATATTGCAAAACCTCTTTGCTTCCGTCTTGATGATGAAGGTAACGGACACTTTTTCAACCATGAAAAACAGAGTGCTGAGCTTGCAGAGGTTATTCTCCGTGATTTGCATTTTTCCAATGAAACAATTGATAAGGTTTGCACACTCATCAAGTATCACTATGTTACCCCTGTCAATGATTACAAGGTTGTGCGCAGACTTATTGCTACTGTCGGTGAGGAGCTGTTTCCGCTGCTGCTGGAGGTTATGCGCGGGGATAACCGCGCAAAGCAGAGCTTTTGCTTTGAGCGTGTTCAGACGGTTGACGCTATGCAGGTCAAGGGCTATGAAATTATGCTGCAAAATCAGTGTTTAAAGGTAACTGACCTTGCTGTTAACGGAAATGATATGCTTGATTTAGGCTACAGCGGCAAGGAAATCGGTGCAATACTTGACGAAATGCTGGATAATGTAATTGAGGAAAAGCTCGAAAATGAGCGTGAGAAGCTTCTTGAATTTGCTCGCTCGAAAAAGTTATAAAAAAATTCAGATTTGGTATTGACAAATATGTTGTTGTGTGGTAAAATGTATAAGTCGCTGGAGAAAAGGCGGCTTCTTGGAGAGGTGTCCGAGTGGTTTAAGGAGCTGGTCTTGAAAACCAGTGATACGGCAACGTACCGTGGGTTCGAATCCCACCCACTCCGCCATTTAATTTAATATCAATTTTGTTACCATTATGCAGAAGTACTCAAGTGGTGACGAGGCGCCCCTGCTAAGGGCGTAGGTCGGGTAACCGGCGCGAGGGTTCAAATCCCTCCATCTCCGCTGAAAAGAGATTATCAAAAGATAGTCTCTTTTTTTTATTTCTGTGGAAATTTGAACCCTCGCACGAGGAA
>JAZSHA010000245.1:0-3651 GCA_045533025.1 Oscillospiraceae bacterium | reverse complement strand
TGTACCTGTACCTATTACAAATCAAATTAAGACTTACAGCGATACACCTGAAAGCTGGGAACAGCTTATGACTAACCTCAATGTCTGCTCACAGAAGGGTCTTGTTGAACGTTTTGACTCAACAATCGGTGCAGGTACTGTTCTTATGCCTTACGGTGGTGCTTATCAGCTCACTCCTACACAGGCTATGGCTGCTAAAATTCCTGTTCTCAAAGGTGAAACAGATACTTGTTCAATTATGGGCTGGGGCTTTAACCCTTACGTTTCCGACAGAAGCCCATATCACGGCGCAATGTTTGCTGTAATTGAGTCTATTGCTAAGGTTGTTGCTGCCGGTGGTAACTACAAGCACTGCTGGCTCACATTCCAGGAATATTTTGAAAGAACACAGAACAATCCTACACGTTGGGGTAAGCCTTTCTCTGCCCTCCTTGGTGCATTCAAGGCGCAGCTTGAGCTGGGGTGTGGTTCTATCGGCGGTAAGGACTCTATGTCCGGTACATTTGAAAATATTGATGTTCCTGCTACACTTGTTTCCTTTGCTGTTTCTACGGCTTCTGCAAAGAAGGTTATTTCTCCTGAATTTAAGAAGGCGGGAGATAAGGTTATCCTTATTGTTCCTGAACTTGATGAAAATGGTCTGCCTGTATTTGACAGCGTGAAGTCCTGCTACGAAAAGGTTAAAAAGCTTATTGCTGATGGTACAGCTGTTGCAGCTTGGTCTGTTGGATTCGGTGGTGTTGCTGAAGCTGTTGCAAAGATGTCACTTGGTAACAGAATTGGTTTCAAGTTTGACAAGAAGCTTTCCGAAGACCTTCTCTTCTACTCCAGATACGGTGCATTTGTTGTTGAACTGGACGGTAACCCATTCACAGTTGAAAATGTAATTGGTGAAACAATTGCTGAATACAAGATTGACTGCAAGGATTATGCTGTTGATATGGCTGACATTCAGAAGAAGTGGGAGGACAGACTTGAACCTGTATTCCCTTGCAATATCAAGACAGAAGACAAGCCTGCTAAGATTTTCACATACACAACAAAGGAACCTGTTCAGCACGCTTCTTCCTTTGCTAAGCCTCGTGTACTTATCCCTGTATTCCCAGGTACAAACTGCGAATACGATACTGCAAGAGTATTTGAACGTGCAGGTGCTGACCCAGAAGTTGTTGTTATCAAGAACCTTTCTACAGCTGCACTTGAGGATAGTGTTTCCTACTTTGAAAAGGCTATCAAGCAGTCTCAGATTATTATGATTCCCGGTGGCTTCTCAGGTGGTGACGAGCCTGACGGTTCAGGTAAGTTTATTACTGCCTTCTTCCGTAACCCACGCATCAAGGACGCTGTTCATGACCTTCTTGACAACCGTGACGGTCTTATGCTTGGTATCTGTAACGGTTTCCAGGCTCTTATCAAGCTTGGTCTTGTACCTTACGGAAAGATTGTTGATATGGAAGACAACTCCCCTACACTTACATTCAACACTATCGGCAGACACCAGTCTATGATGGTTAACACAAGAATTGCTTCCAACAAGTCTCCTTGGCTTGCAGGTTGTGAAGTTGGTGACATTCACAGAATAGCAATTTCCCACGGTGAAGGTCGTTTCGTTGCTTCTCCTGAGCTTATCAAGCAGCTTGCTGACAACGGTCAGATTGCTACACAGTACGTTGACCTCAGCGGTGCTCCTACAATGGATATCCGTTTCAACCCTAATACTTCCTTTGAAGCTATCGAGGGTATCACATCCCCTGACGGACGTGTACTCGGTAAGATGGGTCACAGTGAACGTATCGGCTCCGAAATCTGCAAGAATGTTCCAGGTAACAAGGATCAGAAGATTTTTGAAAGCGGCGTAGCTTACTTTAAGTAATATTTTTAAGGTCACTTCCGATTAGTTGGGAGTGACCTTTTTAATAATTTGATGGAGGTTTTAGTATGAAAAAAGCATTATTAGTAATTGATTTACAGAATGATTACCTTTGGGATAAGAGAAAGAAGATGTTTAATTATGAAACTAATAAGCTTATTTCCAATGTAAATAAAACTATTGAGCAGTATCAAAATGACGGATATGATATAATTTATATTGCACAGATGTTTCCTAATCTTATTACAAATAAATGGTTTATTGGTTTTTCTATAAAAGGAACTGAAGGTGCTGAACTTTACAGCAAAATGAATATCGTATCAAATTTATATTTTGAAAAGTACCTACCAGATACATATTCATCAAAGCTATTTAGAGAACATATGAAACAGCATAATTATGATGAAGTGGTTATTTGCGGACTTGATGAGTGCGGCTGTGTCGGTGCTACAGCTAAGGGAGCACTTAAAACAAATGTAAAAGTTAAAGTCATAAAGGAATGTACAGTAAGTCGTTTCCGTGCTGATAAGATTGAAAAGATAAGAACTACCCTTACAAATATGGGCGTTGAATACATATGAAAATAGCCTGAGAAACCAAATTTCTCAGGCTATTTTTTTAAAGGATAAAACAAATCAGACCGCCGCAGCCCTCATTGATGATACGTTCAAGGGTTTCCTGAAGCTTCATACGGGCATCAACAGGCATACGGTATAGCTTGTTGTGCAGCCCCTCGTTGACAAGCTCGTGGAGGGATTTACCAAAGATATTGGACTCCCAGATTTTCTGCGGGCTTTCTTCAAATTCTTTAAGCAGGTACATAACAAGTTCTTCCGTCTGCTTTTCCGAGCCAACGATTGGACTTACTTCGGTTACAATATCGGCTTTCATCATATGAATTGACGGTGCGGAGGCTTTGAGACGTACTCCGTATTTGCCGCCCTGCTTTACAATTTCGGGTTCTTCGAGTGAAAGTTCCTCGATTGACGGCATTACAATTCCGTAACCTGTTGCGTCAACCTCAGAAAGTGCATTTTCAATCTTTTCGTACTTACGCTTAACGGCGGTGAGCTCCTTGAGAAGCGGCATAAGGTCGCTTTCACTGTTGATTTCAATACCTGTTTCCTCTCCAAGAATTTTGAAAAAGAGATTATTTTTCAGCTCAACACAAATTTCTGTACTTCCCTTTCCAAGGTCAATACCCGAAATGGTTGTTTTATTGATATAATCACATTCGGAAATTGTATCGGTTACTCCGTTGACGTCACGGACAAACTTTACATTTTCTGCTGCTGTTCTGATACAATCAAAAACGTCTTTTTTGAGCCAGTGCCCCTTAACAAGACCCGTTACCCATTTAGGCATACAGATATTGATTTCCTTGATTGGAAAAGCATAGAGCACCTGTTTGAGAATATCGTTGATATCTTCTTCATCCAAATCAACACAATTTACGGGAATAACAGGGGTATTATATTTTTCCGAAAGCTCAGCGGCAAGCTTTTTTGAATCATCTGAATCTGGATAGAGACAGTTAAGCAGGATTACATATGGTTTATTTATAGAATTTAGCTCATTAATTACACGCTGTTCTGCTTCTTCATATTCATCACGTGGAATATCTGAAATACTTCCGTCGGTTGTAATTACAAGACCAATTGTGGAGTGGTCTTGAATTACCTTCTGTGTACCTACTTCAGCTGCCATGGCAAATGGAATTTCCTCCTCAAACCACGGTGTAACAACCATTCGAGGTGCTTCATTTTCTATGTATCCTATTG
>JAZSHA010000008.1:0-2293 GCA_045533025.1 Oscillospiraceae bacterium | reverse complement strand
AGGATACGGCTTGTGGATTCAAGGGGATCAACAGCCGGGTAAATACCCTGAGATGCAATGCCTCTTGAAAGAACTGTTGTAGCATCAAGGTGAGCAAAGGTTGTTGCAGGAGCAGGGTCAGTAAGGTCATCGGCAGGAACGTATACAGCCTGAACCGATGTGATAGAGCCCTTGTTTGTGGAAGTGATACGCTCCTGGAGAGCACCCATTTCAGTAGCAAGTGTAGGCTGGTAACCTACGGCAGAAGGCATACGTCCGAGAAGAGCGGATACCTCAGAACCTGCCTGAGTGAAACGGAAGATGTTGTCGATGAATAGGAGAACGTCCTGACCTTCTACGTCACGGAAGTATTCCGCCATAGTAAGACCTGAAAGACCAACTCTCATTCTTGCCCCTGGAGGCTCGTTCATCTGACCGTAAACAAGTACGGTCTTGTCGATAACTCCTGATTCGGTCATTTCGTTGTACAGGTCGTTACCCTCACGGGTACGCTCACCAACACCTGTAAATACGGAGATACCGCCGTGCTGGTTGGCAACGTTGTTGATAAGCTCCTGAATAAGAACAGTCTTACCAACGCCCGCACCACCGAACAGACCGATTTTACCACCCTTGAGGTAAGGGCAGATAAGGTCGATAACCTTGATACCTGTTTCGAGAACCTCATTGGAAGCAGTCTGCTCCTCATAGGAAGGAGGCTCACGGTGAATAGCCCATTTCTCCTCAGTTTCGGGAGCAGGCTTATTGTCAACAGGCTCTCCGAGAAGATTGAAAATTCTTCCGAGAGTTGCCTTGCCGACAGGAACAGAAATCGGAGCGCCTGTATCAACAGCGTCAACACCTCTTACGAGACCATCTGTGGAAGCCATAGCAATACAGCGAACAATGTCATCGCCGATATGCTGAGCAACTTCACAAGTAAGTGTTGCACCATTAAGCTCGATTTCGATAGCATTCAAAAGATTCGGAAGGTTTTCCTTTGTGAACTGCACGTCAACAACGGCACCGATAATCTGGATAACCTTACCGATATTTTTCTGCGGCATTTACTTAATCAATCCTTTCCGCACCGCCTACTATATTATACAGTATACGGCTTAAATTTTGTAACGGAATAATTTGCAATAGATAAAAGTTTTGCATTTCACGCAAAACTTGGAGTAAAAGCAAAATGAAATCTTGCTTTTATTTTGCTCCAGAAGCACCGCCGACGATTTCGGTGATTTCCTGAGTAATTGCAGCCTGACGTGCACGGTTGTAAACCAGTGACAGACTGGAAATCATTTCCTCGGCGTTGTCGGTAGCGGATTCCATAGCTGTACGTCTTGCAGCCTGCTCGGAAGCGAAGCTGTCAACAACAGCACAGAAAATTATACCTGTAATATATTTCGGCACGATAGCGTCGAAAACAGCTGACGGAGACGGCTCATAAACAGGAAGCTGTCTTACACCCTTACTTTCAGCAGGTGCAACCTCCAACGGAAGAATCGCAACTCTTTCAGCCTGCTGAACAAGAGGAGAAACATATTCCGTACGGAACAGCTCAACTCTGTCAAAATCGCCGTTAACAAACGGGTAAACAATCTGATTGGAAATATCCGCTGCGTGATGAATTTTAATTCCCTCAGCAACGTTAGGGAAGCTGCCTGCAAGGTCATAGCCTCTTTTAGCAAAGTATTCAACAGCCTTCTTGCCGATAGCAAGGATTTTCACTGTCATTTCCTCCGCCTTCAACTCGTCGATACGAGTCTGAGCAAGCTTCAGCACGTTGGAGTTGAAGCCGCCCGCAAGACCTCTGTCGCCTGCGATAACCACAAGCAGAACAGTCTTAGCGTCGCGCTTCTTTGTATAGCGTGAGAAAAAGCCTGGGTTTTCAGACTGAATTTCACACATTGTATCATACAGGGCATTAAAGTAGGGACGGGCGTTATCCGCCTTTTCCTTAGCCTTTCTCAGCTTTGACGAAGCAACCAGCTCCATAGCCTTGGTAATCTGCATAGTTGATTCGACACTCTTGATACGACGCTTAATGTCCTTCATATTTCCGGAAGCCAACGGACACCCTCCTTTCTAAAATCGCTGACAATTACTTGTCTGCAAGGAACTTTGTTACAAAGCCAGCGAGCATCTCCTTGAGAGCTTCCTCGTTTTCCTTTGTCAAATCCTTGGTTTCCTTGATGGAAGTGATAATATCGGGATGTGTTTCGTTTGCGTAGGTGAAAAGTTCTTCCTCAAACTCAGCATCCATATCAAGAGGAATATTCTTGAGGTAGCCGTGAGTTACAGCATAGAT
>JAZSHA010000195.1:0-8962 GCA_045533025.1 Oscillospiraceae bacterium | reverse complement strand
AATTGTTCGGTGTTGTCATTGATAATTGCACACGGTGTATATGACGCATTGATAACTGTATGGGCATCACTTTTATTGATGTAATATATTTTTGATTAATGACCTGTGGAGTAACTTCTTCACAGGTTATTTTTTTTGTTGCAACTATCAGTTGCTGTAACTAAATTTTAATTGACATTTCTCACAATAAGAGGTATAATTTTATTATGTTAAAATGAGCAAATTATATCTTTTTAAATAGAAAGGCAGGGCAATATTATGTCAGAATTTTCAAGACGACTTCCCGTTTATCTCCTCCTTGACGTTTCAGGTTCAATGGCAGGCGACCCTATCGAAGCAGTAAAGCACGGCGTCCGTGCTCTTATATCCGAGCTGAGAGGTGACCCTCAGGCTCTTGAAACAGCGTACCTCTCCGTTATCACATTCAACTCCAGCGCAAGACAGGTTACTCCTCTTACCGAGCTTATGCTCTTCAAGGAGCCAACCCTTACAGCAGGCGGTGCAACAGCTCTCGGTGCGGCTCTCCAGCTTCTTAACGAGTGTATCCGCTCCGAAGTAAGAAAGTCAACCGAAACTCAGAAGGGTGACTGGCGTCCTCTCGTATTTATCCTTACAGACGGTGCACCGACAGACGAATGGCGTGAAGCTGCAGCAATGCTCAAGAGCACAAAGCCTGCCAACATCATCGCTTGTGCCGCTGGCGCTTACGCTGATACAAAGGTGCTGAAGGAAATCACCGACTGCGTGCTTATGATGAACACACTCTCAGCTGGCGACCTTGCGCAGTTCTTTGCGTGGGTTTCCAGCTCTGTAAAAATGTCTTCCAAGAGCCTTGACTCCAAGCCGGGAGCAAACATCGAGCTCCCACCGCCACCACAGGGCTTCGTAATTGTTCCGTAATCGGAGGTAACGATGGAAAATAACATTAACAAGCTTTCGGATAATGATGTTACAGCCCATACAGCGGCAATGTGGAAATACAATCCTGTGCCTGACAGCCCTGAGCCGTATCCCGAGGCAACTTGTTCATCGGAAAATAAAAACGGTTTTGAGGTTTTTGGTGCAGCAGTGCGTGGTAAAAAGCACAAGCACGATGGTACAAACTGCGATGACAACTATGCTTTTGAAATCCTTGATGATACGGTTGTTGCAGCCGTTTCTGACGGAGCAGGTTCAAAGCTGTTTTCGAGAATTGGTGCGAAAGCGGCTTGTGAGGCTGTGGTAAAATATGTCAGAGCTCGCCTTTCTGCTATAAAGCGTGACAATCCGAACTATCTTGAAATATTAAGTCTGCCCCTTGACAACGCTGATTTTGGTGCACTCTGCTCTCAGATTGCAGCAATGCTCCGTGACAGCTATGCGGAGGCCTTTGCAGCTGTTGAAGCGGCTTACGAAAAGAGAAAGGACTACCCCGAATTCGAGGAAGCTGCAGGCAGAAAACCTGAGCTAAAAGATTTTTCCTGCACGCTCCTTGCGTCAGTTGTTATTCCTGTTGAAACAGCAAATGGCAGGGAATACCTTACCGCCTCCATTCAGCTTGGTGACGGTATGATTGCGGCAATTGACGAAAAGGCTGAAAATCCGCTTATACTCCTCGGCACAGCTGACGGAGGAAGCTTTGCAGGGGAAACCGAATTTCTCACTTCCGAAGCCTTCAGAAGCACGGAAAGTCTTATGAGCCGCACGAAAATCCGCAGGGGAAAGCTGTCCTCCCTTATGCTTATGACGGACGGCGTTGCGGATGATTATTATCCTAACAATACACAGCTTCTTCGCCTTGCGCTTGACCTGAAGTTGAATAATATTCTCGATATATCCGAGCCTGAGCTTATTACAGATGTTACAGTGCCTGTGCCTGTTGAATATCCGTGGGTCAATGATGGTGACGTTAAATATGCTTTGCAATATACAAAAAACGTTCTTGCCGAAGCAAATATGACGCTTGAACAGCTCTGGGCAGATAAGCACGCACAGAAAAAAGCGTCCCTTGCTTCCTTTGATATTGTACACGAAAAGAACAAGGCTGAAATGCTGAAAATATGGCTTGACAACTATGTTGAAAGAGGTTCTTTCGATGACAGAACATTACTGATTATAAATACTAACACATAAATTTCGGAGGTTTCTTATGAGCAGAATGGGTGAAGCAACCCTTGCTGACGGAAGAAAAATTCCGTATGTAATAACTGACAACCCGCCCCGTGGCGGTATGAAATACACATATTTTGCACCCGATAAATCATACGTTGTGCAGTTTTTCAACGAGCCGAACAAAATTGACCGTAATATGGCTGCACGTCTTGAGGCTATTATCGGACGCTATAATCCGACTATACCCGAGTCAAAGGGCGGAGCAATCGGTAACGACGAGAAGCTTGCAAGCTATTTTGCAGGACGCTTCTGCTGGCCTACCGACCTTGTTGTTGCACCTGAATTCGGTATAGTTTCGCCTGCCTACCCGAAAAGCTTTTTCTTTGAGGAGGGAGCTTCTCAGTTTCTTGACCTGAAGGGAAAGGACAAGAAGAGTAACTGGTTTACCTCCAGCAACCGCCGTTTCCTCAATAAAAACGAGCTTGGCGATTTTCGTTCGATGATACAGATGTCGCTTCTGCTGGCGCGTTCCATACGAAGACTTCATCAGGCAGGTCTTGCACATTCTGACCTTTCCAACAACAACGTCCTTATCGACCCGAAAACGGGGAACTGCGTTGTAATTGATATTGATACGCTGGTTGTACCTGGGCTATTTCCGCCTGAGGTTGCTGGAACACGAGGCTATATTGCACCTGAGGTTCTCTCCACAATGGAGCTTGACCGCAATGACCCGAGAAGAAAAATTCCAAGCTCAGTAACGGATTTGCACGCTCTTGCGGTGCTTATTTACGAGTACCTTTTTTGCCGTCACCCTCTTATGGGACCTAAGATTTATTCTACCGAATCTGCTGAGCGTGACGATTATCTGGGACTTGGACCTATGGCTACATTCATTGAAAATCCAGACGATACATCAAATCGTCCGTCGGCGCTGAAAACTACAATTAAGGATTTTGGACCTGTAATGGAAAATCTGTTTCTGCGTGCGTTCGTAGATGGTTTGCATAACCCTGCTCTGCGCCCATCGGCAATGGAGTGGGAGAGAGGTCTTATAAAAACATGGGATTTGCTCCATAAGTGTTCAAATCCGTCCTGTGATAAAAAATGGTTTGTACTGCACGATGTAAACAACCCTGTGTGCCCATTCTGCGGAACACGTGTTGCCGACAGGAATATTGTGCGTTTTGAGCTCAGCTCTGAGGTAAGAGGTCACGACGGTGAATGGAGAAGCTTTTCTGAGCTTGATGTGGTAAACAATACTCCGCTGTTCAAATGGCATTTCTACAGCAATGTTTTTGCCGATGAAAAGGCTGATAAGACATTGCAGGCTTATGTGTGCTGTCATAACGGTGAATGGTTCCTTATAAACCGAAACGCAGAAGGTCTGCTTTCACCGCAGGGAAACCCTGTACCTGCAGGACAGGCGATACGCCTTACGGACGGAACGATTTTCCGAGGTTCACGTTACGAACGAGGAATGTTAATCAAGGTAAGAATTATTTAATTTCCGAAAAGAGAGGAATATGATATATGTCTTTATCCGGTCTTTCTGAGCGTGAGGCGGAAGCTTCAAGACAGAAATACGGCTTCAATGAGCAAAAAAACACTATAAAAATCGGTGACAGCATTATTATGGGAGCAATGTCTCTCAGCTGTAAGCTTTTTGTTATAGCGGCAATGCTGAAAATTGTATTGCTTCTTCTTGGACTGCTTGAATTGACAACGGCTGAGGTTGACGTGATGAGTATAATAATTCTTTTCGGACTTGCTGTTTTCAGCGTGCTTATGGAAGCTGTTCTGCGTCATACCTCCGAAAAGAAAATCAGCAATATCTGTTCAGCTGCACATCAAAGCGAGTATACCGTGCTTAGAGGAACAAAAGCAGAGAAAATAAATGAAAAAATGCTGACCGTGGGCGATGTTGTGTACCTTTCAGAGGGGGACGTAATACCTGCTGACGGAATTGTTGCCGAGGGTCAGTTTACTGTTGACCAGTCGGAATTCGGTATGCTTGAAAAAATCGAAAAAACAACTCCTCCATCTAATTTCCGAGGCAGTAAGACAGCAAGCTTGAAAAGTGCTTATAGCCTTTACAAAGGTTCTGTTATCGTAAAGGGCAGCGGTGCAATGAAAATTACTGCAACAGGGGAGTCGGTGTTAGCAGATAAGGATACAGACTGGAAAATCCACAGCGAAAGGTTTGCGGGCTTAATTCAGGCAGGCGGAGTAACAGGCGTTGTTTGTGCTGTTGCGGTATTTATCGTTTGTTTGGTAATGGGCATAATTTCGGGCGTGCTGCTTAACGGAATATTTGAAGGACTTTCAGCAGCGGCAGCTGTGCTGGCAGTAAGCTGCCTGTGCGCAAGGAATGTTGAAATTAAGGCGGCAGCCGCAAAAATTCTGAGAAAGCTTGAAGCAATCGGTGTAACCGTTTCAAAGCCTGATATTCTTAACGATATGCAGGATACAGCTGTTATCTTTGCAGATAAGACGGGAGTGCTGACGGAGGGCAGTTTTACCGTAAGCGGCTTTATTGACGGTACTGGAAATCAGATTGAAAAGCTTGATGATGTTGACGAAAAAATTATCGGAATAATAAAAGCGGCAGCGGTGAATACATCCTCTGCACAGCTTGAAAACGACGGTACGGTTTACGGCGGTACACCTTCCGACAGAGCCATTCTGAATTTTGTAAAAAAAGCGTCAGGCAAGGTAAAGGTAAAAAAACATTCCTCTGCCGAAAGAGGTGGAATAACAGGCGTAACCGTTAATCTTGACAGCAAGCTGGTTACCTTTTTCAGCGGCAGTGCTGAGGTGGTACTTAACAGATGTACAGACAGCTTTTCCGCTGACGGAAAAAAACGCAAAATTACAAATAAGGACGCACTTGCAAAGCTTGCGGCAACAATTTCGCTTACAGGAAACGATGTTGTTGCTCTTGCAGTTTGTGACAGTGTGATAAAAAATGATAAGCTCCCGACAGTGGGATATACACTTATCGGAATGATAGTGCTGCACGATAAGCTTCTTGACGAGGCGGAGAAAGCTATGCAGATACTTGAAAATGATAATGTGAAAACAGTTTTTGTTACTTCATCAAGCCGTGAGTCTATGATTTATGCTTTGAAGAAGGCTGCAAAGAAAAGCAAGGGAGTAATTTTAAGCTCGGAGCAGCTTTCCAAAATAAGTGACAGCGAGCTGAAAAGGAAATTTTCTGAGATAAGGGCGGTTGTCAACGCTGATACAGCCGATAAACTCCGCCTGCTGAGAGCAGCTTCGGAGCAGAATATGAAAACTTGTATGATAGGTGCTGAATTTGCGGATGTTCACGTTTTTGATGAAACTGATACGGCAATATCATCTCCTGTATGCACCTCAGCTGTGCGGAAGGTTTCCGATGCTTCTGCGGAAAGCTGCGGAATATCAGCGGCGTCAGCGCTGATAAAGTATTCACAGAAATTTGCTGTGCTTTGTAAAACAGCTGTCTGCACAAGGATTTTCTGCACAGTATGTATATCTGCATTAGCAGTTATTTCAGTTATTTGGTGGTGATTTTTTGAACAGCAAGGATATTCAGCGTTTGCTTGACAACCCCGATAGTACGGGTAGAGTCAATCTTCCCACAGGCGAGTTTGAGGGTAAATTTATCATACGCAAAAGCTGTAAAATAAACGGAAATAATTCTCTGCTGTGGAACAGTTCAGGTCCCGTTCTTGTGATTGACGCAGAAAATGTGCAGATTGACAGCCTTAAAATTGAGCTTACAAATAACAACCTTTCTCCCGAGCAGTATATTTCAGCCTACTGCAGATATAAAGATACCGTTTTTACCAATGTTGAGGTAAACGGAGCTATTATCGGTATAGAGGACGAGGAACAATACTGGGGTATACCTAAGGTTGTTGATATCGGCACCTTTGAAGCGGAAAAACCTCACGCATATATTATGGAGCTCTATTCACCTGTTGAAGCTGAAATAAGCTGTAATTTCCATGATGTTACGCTGTCTTCGGATATGCTTGTAAAGGGTTATAATTCAATAACTGTGAACATCGGGAAAATCCGAAGCGGTTCTTTGATTTACGGAAATATTACAATAAAATCAGCTGTTGAAAGGCGTATAATTCTTTGCGGCAAAGCAGGCGATACAAATACCCTTGCAGAGGGAGCTGTTCTTTGCATGGTTGACAGAGAAGTGCCGAATATGTATGCCGAAATGTTGAAAAGTATTGATTTTGTTCAGCTTGCAACTATGCCTGAGCCTGAACCTGAAACAGTTGAAATCAGCCGTGAGGAAACGGAAGAAAAGACTGATGACACGAGCAACGGAGAAGACGTGCTTGTTGCACCTGGGAAAAGACTTCCCATTGCACCGAGACAATATAAAATTGAATTGTTTGGCGAGCCTGATATAAAAATGGATATCGACGCATATCTTTTTATGCTTGACAGCAGGGGAAAGGTAAGCGCCGATAAGCGTATGATTTTCTTCGGCAATGACCATTCCGAGTGCGGAAGTGTAACATATCTCAACGCTCCCGATAAAAGAGTAATGTATATCGATTTCCGAAGAATACCGAGTGACGTTACAATGATGACTCTGCTGTTTTCAATTTACGGTAAAAATCCTACACATTTGTTTGACAAATTCAGAAACGGTGAAGTAAGTATACTTTGCGAAAACGGCGTTCATATGCACCTGCCGTTAACGGAAAATATCCATTGCAGAACACTTCTTGCGGTTGCCTTTGAGCGTACAGACGGAATATGGGAAATGATTCCGTCGGGTAAGGGCGTGTCAATGGCGCTTGCGGATATTTGCAGAAGCTATGGAGTTACAATTGTTTCATAAGGAGATTATTGCAGAATGAATTTTGATACACTGATTGAAAAACGACGCAGTATAAGAAAATTTCTGAGTGACAGCATTGATGATATGCAGATTGAGGAGCTTATCCGTGCAGCGGCAATGGCGCCAAGCGGCTGCAACAGCCAGTGCTGGAGCTTTGTGGCTGTGAAAAGTCACGATAAAATAATAGGACTTGCTGAGGCTGTAGAGAAGGGTGTGCGCCGTTTTTATGACGGCTGTGAGGAAAGCTTTATTGCTTCAAGAGTCAAGCAGACTACCTTTTTCAAAAATGCACCGCTGGTAATTCTCGTATATCTTACTGAAATGAAATACCACGACCCAAGGGTTACCGATTACTATTCCTCAAAAGGATATGGTTCAGTTGAAATGCTTTCAGCGCTGGGAAATCCTGATGTTCTTTCAATCGGGGCAGCTGTTGAAAATCTGCTCTTGAAGGCTGAAGAAATGGGACTTGGCGCCTGCTGGATGAACGACCCGATTGTTTCCGCAGAAGAAATAAACGCATTTATCAGCGCACCTGAGGGACACCGCCTGATGAGCGTGATTCCTGTTGGCAAGCCTGCATACACTCCAAGAGAGAAGAGTGTTAAGCCTTTGACTGAGATAATGAAAATAGTATAAAAATACGGCACTTCTTTGATGAAGTGCCGTTGTTATTTATATGATTGCTTCAAGTTCTTCAAGATTAAATGGCGTTTTCTGATATACGCAATAATTCAGCCAGTTTGAGAAGAGCAGGTTTGCGTGAGCACGCCAGTTGAAATGAGGAGGCTGTGACGGGTCATCATAAGGGAAATAGTGTTTTGGCACGTCAATCGGCAGTCCCTTGTCCTTGTCACGGAAATACTCGTTTGCAAGGGTAAAACGGTCATATTCAAAGTGCCCCATTACAAAGAACTGTCTTTCTGTTTCGTCAGCAATAATATTTACGCCTGATTCGTGGGAAGCGGCGAGAATGTGAAGCTGTTTAACCTTTTCCACGTCCATGCGCTTTATTTCGGTGTGACGTGAGTGGGGGACGTTGAACTTTTCGTCAAAGCCCCTCAGCAGAGGGTGATTTGCAACCTCTGCCTTGTGAGGAAATACACCAAACATTTTTGCAGAAAGGTCATATTTGGGGATACCATAATGGTAGTAAAGTCCTGCCTGTGCGCCCCAGCAGATGTGCAGAGTAGAGCAGACGTTTTTCTTTGACCATTCCATTATTGCGCAAAGCTCTTTCCAGTAGTCAACATCCTCAAAAGGAATTTGCTCAACAGGTGCACCAGTAATAATCAATCCGTCAAAGCGTTGCTCCTTCACATCGTCAAATGTTTTGTAGAACTTTGTCAGATGCTCGATAGGAGTGTTTTTGGTAACGTGACTTGCCATCTGTATAAGCTCAATGTCAACCTGAAGCGGAGTGTTTGATAGCAGACGTAAAATCTGTGTTTCCGTTTCGATTTTTTTCGGCATAAGATTTACAATAGCAATACGAAGCGGGCGGATATCCTGATGTGAAGCCGCAGTATCGGTCATTACAAAGATATTTTCATTGTTCAGCACTGCATATGCAGGCAGATTATTGGGAATATTGATAGGCATTTTATGTAAACTCCTTTAAAAAGATTATTCTGCTGACGAGGTTAAAGACTCTGTTGTTGTTTCGGGAACAAACTTTGTGGGTGCTGTATCCCTTGGGGCAGTTTGAATATGAACAGCGTCGGTTTCGGGACGCCGAACAGTAAATGTCGGCGTTGCTGTAACGGTTTCTTCTTCCTCGTCTGTTTCCTCAGGAACAGCTGTAGTAACAGGCGAAGCGTCAGGACGGACAGCTTTATCGGGGCGCATAGCGGTTTCGAACTGAGGTTTGTCCATCTGAGGCTTATCCATTTCAGGAATGTCAATGCTGAAAGCGTGACCGCCGCTGTGATTGCCGTCAGGGGGCAGCTGATAATAATATACGTCTGTGCCCGTGGTTTCGGAAGGCGTATAGGTTTCCATATATTCGCTGTAGGT
>JAZSHA010000123.1:0-8310 GCA_045533025.1 Oscillospiraceae bacterium | reverse complement strand
ACATACTTCTGGTCAGCATCAGGAACGATGTTTCTTGCGAGCTTCCACTTCATACCTGTTGGGAATCCGCCGCCGCCGCGTCCGCGGAGACCGGAATCAAGGATTTCCTGAATAACCTGTTCAGGAGTCATTTCTGTAAGAACCTTACCGAGAGCAGCGTAACCGTCTGTACCGATATATTCGTCGATATTTTCTGGGTTAATAACGCCACAGTTTCTCAGAGCGATACGGAGCTGCTTCTTGTAGAAGCTTGTATCGTTAAGAGCCTTGATACCATCATCTGTAACAGTTTCCTGATAAAGAAGTCTGGAAACGATACGGCCCTTGAGAAGGTGCTCGGATACGATTTCAGGGATATCTTCTTCCTTAACCATGGAATAGAAGGAGCCCTCTGGGTAAACAATCATAATTGGACCCAGTGCGCAAAGGCCGAAACAACCAGTCTTTACTACCTGAACTTCATCGTGAAGTCCGTTCTTGTCAATTTCTGTCTGCAGTCTTTCAATAATCTTGGCACTTCCGGAAGAAGTACAGCCTGTACCACCGCAAACCAATACATGTGAACGATACATTTATTTTACCTCCTCAGGATTAACCGAGCTTAGCAGTCTCGATAGTATATTTTGTAACAACGTTGCCCTTGATAATGTGCTGGTCGATGATTTCTTCAACCATTTCAGGCTTAACCTTTACATAAGTTGTCTTTTCGCCGTTAGCCTTATAAACTTCAACGATTGGTTCGTACATGCAAAGACCGATACAGCCTGTCTGTACTACTGCAACATTCTGAAGGTCTCTTTCCTGTACAGCGTTGGAGAATGCTGTAAGAACAGGACGTGCGCCTGCTGCGATACCGCATGTAGCCATACCTACTACTACTCTTGTAGCGTCAGAGCCTTCCTCACGGATATCAACCTGACCCTTCATTTTGTCACGGATTGCTTTGAGTTCGTCCAGTGATTTCATGATATTTTTCCTCCTTAGTTATATTGTATAATCTCCCTCTTACGCAACTACTCCGCTAAATCGGATACTTCTGCGTGGTTTTCCCTGAGGAAATCCATAATGAACGCTGAAACTTCAGGATTGGCAAAATCTCCGCTGCCCAAAATTTCACGGAACTCTCTTGTATCAAGAGTAAATTTCTTGCCGTCCGCAGAATATGTATAGAGGAAATCAATGTGCGTATTCATTGTAACAAGGGAGTGGATAGTCTGTGACATATCTCCCAGCGGCATTCTATCGATTGATGAGAGCACATAGACCGCTTCGGTAACAGTTCCGACGCCGAGTTCGGATTTTATTGAAAAACTGCCCCCCGTCATTTCCGCAGACTGCTTGAAAAAAGGAATTCCCAAGCCGATTTTACGGGTTGTACGGGTTGTAAAGAACGGGTCAATAACGCTCTTGACCTGTTCCTCGCTCATGCCGCAGCCGTTATCCTTTATCGTTACTGTAAGCTTATCCTCTGCCGTATCAATTGCAGCTGATATTTCAATCAGCGTTGCTTCAGCACGGACAGAATTCTGTGCAACATCGAGAATGTTCAGGGAAATTTCAGTCATCATCAGTCGTTGTACTTAGCGAGGATACCTTCGATATCATCAACTACGAGTCTACCGTAAACGTCCTCATTTACTGTAAGTACAGGAGCAAGACCGCAAGCACCGATGCAACGGCAAGCTTCGAGAGAGAACTTTCCGTCAGGTGTGCATCCGCCGCCCTCGATGCCGAGAACTTCCTGGAGCTTGTTGTAGAGGTCACCGCTGCCCTTAACGTAGCAAGCAGTACCGAGACAGACAGAAATCTTATACTTACCCTTTGGATTGAGAGAGAACTGAGCGTAGAATGTTACAACGCCGTAAACCTTCTCAAGAGGGTAACCTGTTTCCTGTGCGATGATTGTCTGAACTTCAATCGGCAGATAGCCGTAGATTTCCTGAGCCTTCTGAAGGATAGGCATCAGGCAGCCCTTTTCGGTCTTGTGAGCAGCGATAACTTCACGAAGCTGCTTCTCCTGTTCAGGAGTACCTGCAAAAGGGATTGATGAAATTGTAGAACCCATTATAGAACCTCCTCAATTATATCGGTAATTCGGGCGCAAATACACAGCATTACACCATACTTACCATAATAAATACATTATAACACAAACTCCGACAAAATGCTACAAAAATTTATTACTAACGTTACCCCCATTTTTTGTTTATTTATTACAAATTCACACCAAAAAAGTATAATTTATTTTCCAGGTCAAAAATTGCATTTAAGTCATTTTTATTAATATCCAAGCGCTGTTTTTAACATATTTTATAGATATTGCACTAAAATATTAGAAGTAATGCCTATTTTTATTTTTTTCAAAATATGGTATCATATTATTATCAAATTTAATGACAAAATGGTTTTGTGCATTTTAACAAAATGTTAATTATTTAACGAAACTTGCGAAAATGTTTTCGAAGGAGGTTTTCCACCGTGACTGTAAATGATATTAAAAATCTGCTTGAAGCTAAAATTCTCTGCGGTGAGGAGCATATTGACCGTGAGGTTCATACTGCCTGCGGAAGTGATATGATGAGTGATGTTCTTGCTTTTGTGAAGGACCAGTCTGTTCTTCTTACAGGTCTTTGCAACCCTCAGGCTGTCCGTACCGCTGAAATGATGGACATTGTATGTATTGTTTTTGTAAGAGGAAAAATGCCTGATGAGTCTATGATTGAGCTTGCTGAGGAACGTGAAATTGTTATTATGTCAACAGATATGAGAATGTTTCCTGCTTGCGGCATTCTTTACGAGAACGGTTTACGGGGAGGCGTTGACAATTGAGCGATAAAATTAAACTTCACTACACGGTTTCTCCTGACGATTTCACCCGTGCAGGCGAGGCTTCGGGTGATGTAAAGAGCAAGCTGAAAAAGATGGGTGTTTCTCCTGAGGCTGTACGCAAGGTTGCGATTGCTATGTACGAGGGCGAAATCAATATGGTTATTCACGCTGACGGCGGCGACATTGATGTTGAAATCTCCGAGGACGACATCACTATGATACTTGCTGACAAGGGTCCAGGAATTGCTGATGTTGAGCAGGCTATGCAGGCAGGCTGGTCTACTGCTCCGGATAATATTCGCTCCCTTGGTTTCGGCGCAGGAATGGGTCTGCCGAACATGAAGAAATACTCCGACGATATGAAGATTGAAACGGAGCTTGGCGTTGGAACAACCGTGACAATGAAAGTGAATATGTGATGGCGGATTTTGATATTGCAATTATCGGCGGAGGTCCTGCGGGTGCGACACTTGCACGTCTGCTGGACGAAAAATTTCGTGTGGTAATTATTGACGGAAAAACAGATGATGAAAACAGCTTTCACAAATGCTGCGGGGGTTTGCTCTCCCCTGACGCTCAGAAGGCTTTTGCAGAGTTCGACCTGACTCTGCCGAAGGATTTGCTGGTTGACCCGCAGATTTTTTCGGTGCGTACAATTGACCTGCAAACTAAAAAAGAACGTCATTATCAGCGTTTCTATATGAACCTTGACAGGCATAGGTTTGATTTATGGCTGGAGGGTCTTATTCCTGAAAGTGTGGAACGAATTTACGGAAGGTGCAAGGAAATCGAAAAGCGTGACAAGCTGTACTACTTAAATTGTATGGGCAATGACGGGACAGAAAGAACTGTTTCGGCAAAAATAATTGTGGGCGCTGACGGTGGAAATTCTATGGTGCGAAAATATCTGTATCCTGAAAAGGAAATCCGCAGATACACGGCTATTCAGCAATGGTTCCGCGAGGAAAATGCAAAGCCGTTCTACAGCTGTATTTTTGACCCTGCTACGAGTGATTGCTGCTCCTGGTCAATTTCCAAGGATAATGTTTTCATTTACGGCGGTGCATTTGAGCCGAAGGACTGCCGTATGATGTTTGAAATTCAGAAACAGAGGCTTTCGGACTACGGCTTCAAATTCGGCGAAATTCTGAAAACAGAGGCGTGTGTTGTTCTGCGTCCGAAGTCTCCGTTTGATGTTTGCACGGGAAAAGACAACGCTTTTCTTATCGGCGAGGCGGCAGGGCTTATCAGTCCGAGCTCTCTTGAGGGAATAAGCTTTGCAGTAAACAGCGCAAGAATTCTTGCGGAGGTGCTCAACAGAAACAGTTCGTCCGCTGAAAAAACCTACGGTATAAAAATTATTCCTATGCGGATAAAAATATTTGCAAAGGTGCTGAAATGTCCGTTTATGTATGTGCCTGCTTTGAGAAAGCTTGTGATGAAAAGCGGGCTTGGAAGCATAAGGATTACCAAGAGAAACTAACCCTTTTCGGGTACTGCAAAGGGAGGTTTTGCTATGAATTTTACCCATTCGGTACAGCTGGATAAAAGCAAATGTATGGGCTGTATCAACTGCATAAAAAGATGCCCTACCCAAGCTATCAGAGTGCGTGGAGGAAAGGCTACTATTATTACTCAGTTCTGCATTGACTGCGGCGAATGCATTCGAATTTGTCCGCACCACGCAAAGCTGGCTATTTATGACCCGCTTTCCGTTATGGAGAATTACGAATACACGGTTGCTTTGCCTGCACCGTCTTTATATGCTCAGTTCAATAATCTTGATGACATTAATATAGTATTGCGTGCGCTGTTGAAAATGGGCTTTGACGCTGTATATGAGGTATCGGCGGCGGCTGAGCTTGTAAGCGAGCTTTCACGCAGATACATAGAGGAAAACGCTGACAAGAAGCCGTTTATTTCGTCGGCTTGTCCGTCGGTTGTAAGGCTTATCAGCGTGCGCTTTCCAAATCTGATTGAGCATATTCTTCCGATAAACGCACCTGTTGATATTGCGGCTTCCGAGGCAAGAAAGATTGCTATGGAAAAGACAGGACTACCTTCTGAAAAAATCGGTATTATTTTTATCTCCCCCTGCCCTGCAAAGGTTACAGCGACTCGTGCTCCTGTGGGATTTGAAAAATCCGAGGTTGATGCGGTTGTTGCGATAAAGGATATTTACCCTGTTATGCTGAAGCACATGGCTAACTCGGTTAATGACGAAGAAGATTTGCTGACATCAGGAAAAATCGGTATAAGCTGGGGACGAAGCGGCGGCGAAGCGGGTGGAATACTCAGCGACAGCTATCTTGCTGCTGATGGTATTGAGAATGTTATAAAGGTACTTGAAGACCTTGAAGACCAGAAATTCTCTGACCTTGATTTTATTGAGCTTAATGCTTGTTCGGGCGGCTGTGTAGGCGGCACGCTTACGGTTGAAAACGCTTATGTTGCCAAGTCCAAGCTTAACAAGCTCAGAAAATATCAGCCTGTTTCACGTTCTCATCTTGACGGCATAAATCTTGAAAAGCCGTTCTTTGACAAGGAAATTGAATACATACCTGTTTTCAAAATCGGAACAAGTCTCAAGGACAGCATTGCGGCTATGGCTAAGATTGACGCACTGCTGGAAAAATTCCCGGGGCTTGACTGCGGCTCTTGCGGTGCACCTACTTGCCGTGCGCTTGCTGAGGATATTGTCAGTGGGCGTGCTCACGAGCGTGACTGTGTATATCTGCTGAGAGATTACATTCATCGTATTTCCCGTCAGTTCAGCAGTCTTGATTCCCTTGGTGATGACGATAATGACACTGATTATAATGATTACACTGAATCTGACTACACGGATTATTAATGTGAGGATACAATTATGAAATTGAACGAATTTATTGAAAAGTGCGGATTTACACTTGTTAATGAAGGTGCTGAAGACATTGAACTGACAAAGGTTTACTGCTGTGACCTGCTTTCCTTTGCTATGTCGAGAAATCCGTCTGGGTCAGTATGGGTTACAGTTATGGGCAACGTTAACACGGTTGCTGTTGCGGTACTTACCGAGGGCGGCTGTATTGTTGTTGCAGAGGGTGCTGAAATTGATGAAACAGCACTTGAAAAAGCAAAGCAGCAGGGCGTTGCGATACTCAAAACGGATATGCCTGTTTTTGAGGCGGCACTTGCGTCGCACAAGCTTATTTCCGAATAATACAAGGAGGTGTCTGCCGTGAGGCTTAGCTACGATTTGCACATTCACTCCTGCTTGTCCCCTTGCGGCGACGAGGATATGCTGCCAAGCAATATTGTTGGTATGGCGGCGTTGAAGGAACTGGACGTTATTGCGGTTACTGACCACAATTCCTGCGGAAACTGCCCTGCGGTGATGAAGCTTGCAGAGGCCTATGGGGTTACTGCTATCCCAGGAATGGAGCTTACCACTGAGGAAGAAGTTCACGTTGTATGCCTGTTTCCTGAGCTTGACAATGCGATGGAGTTTGACAAGTATGTGCATCAGTGTATGATGCCGTTTCCTAATGACGAGGAAGTTTTCGGCAGACAGCTTTTCGTTGACGAGGATGATAATATCATTGCGAAAGAGCCGTATCTGTTGATTAATGCTACGAGTATTGATTTTGAGTCGGTGCACGGGCTTGTTACGAAATACGGCGGAATTATGATTCCTGCGCACGTTGACAAGAGCAGCACAAGCCTGCTTTCCAACCTTGGTTTTATCCCTCCAGACAGCAAGTTTACCTGTGCTGAGGTAAAGCACGTTGGGTTTATGGATAAGATTCTTGAAGCTAATCCATACTTGAAGAACTGCAATATTATCCACGACAGCGATGCACACTATCTGGAACACATTCACGAGCCTGAGTTTTTTATTGAGGCTGAGTCTAAGGATGTTAAGGATATACTGGCGGCGTTGGTGAGGAGATAAATACAGCGAAGTACACCTCAGGAGTGATTTTATTTGAAAAACAAGTTGTTGAATAAGCGGCTCATTATTATTGGTATTTTAATATCAGTACTTGTTCTCATACCAATAGGATATGGCTTTGGATTTTTTAAGCACTTTGTTTTTTTATATGATAAGGATTTTAGAAACATTTATGGAATAACTTGCAAAAACACCAATATTTATTCTCAGCGTGTTGCTTCAATTGAAGTAAAAGAAGATGCAATAGTCGTAATGTTAAGGCTTAATTTCCCGACATATGCATTTACAGACTATGATCCATCTGCAGATGATTTTTATAGTGCGATTAATATATATAAAGAATTATCAAAGCAATATGCAGATAAACGAATTTGGGTAAGCACAGGTACAATAGGAAGCAGTTATCCTGATTGTATAATAGATGACGGGCGTATTGAAATGGCGTGGTCAACGGGAGCAGCAAATTCGGAATGTTCTATATCTTTTTATGATGCATTGAGACAAATAATGCTTACCAATAATATCCACACAATTACTTATAAAAATGGGATTCTACTTGATTATTATCAATTAGACTCCATAACAAAAGAATTACCAATAAATAATTCTGTTACATCCCTTGAAAGCTGTTCTGGATACACGGATAACTTTTCAGCAATCACATCGTTTAAAGGATTAAAAGAGTTGGAGTTATCATTTGTCGGTGATAATAATATCGTTTCTGATTTAAGCTTTTTAAATGAACTTCCTGAGTTAGAAAATTTGACAATAACCGCAGACAGTATGCGTATTGATTTTTCAGGGGTTTCACATAATGCAGTTAAGTCTTTTACATTATATACAGATGAGAATTTTCAAGAATTTGAGAGCGAGTTATCTGACGCTTTCCCAAATGCGGAAATATCGGTAGTTTGTAAATAGAATTAATAAGTATTTTACCCATAAAAGGAGAATGGTATGATTATTCTGATAGCAGGTGCTTCTCACACGGGAAAGACGGCTCTTGCACAAAGGCTACTTGAAAAATACAAGTATCCATATTTGTCAATTGACCACTTAAAGATGGGATTAATCAGAAGCGGTAACACTGACCTTACACCTTTGAGCAATGATGATGAGCTTACTGATTACCTATGGAAAATTGTTCGTGAAATTATCAAGACTGCAATCGAAAACAAACAAAATCTTATTGTTGAAGGATGTTATATTCCTTTCGATTGGGAGAAGGATTTTTCCACAGAATATCTTAGTGAGATAAGGTATTATTGTCTTGTGATGAGTGAAAATTACATCAAAAAACATTTTGATGACATAAAGAAATATGCGGATATTATTGAAAAGCGTTTAGATGATAGCTACTGCACTTTGGAAGGTGTTTTGCGGGATAATATACAGGTGCTTTCACTTGCTGAAAAACACAATGCAAATTATATTCTTATTGATGATAAGTATAATGTGGATATTGATTTATAAGCCAAAAGCCTGAGAGGAATAATCTTCTCAGGCTTTGTTGTGTATACTTTTGTGTGTACCTTACAAAAGCAAAA
>JAZSHA010000010.1:0-8015 GCA_045533025.1 Oscillospiraceae bacterium | reverse complement strand
CTCGATAAGCAGGGTCTGGATGATTTTCATATCGTTTCCGAGCTTGGTATGGACGACGAGGACGTTGCCGCCGCAGAAGCACTCGGAATAGCCGATGAAATTTATGCGGGATATTCCGCTGATTTAATGTTCAGCGCACTTGATGGTGCGGAAATGATTATCAAGGTTTATTCCTACAATCCCGACAGCGGCATAAGCAAGCCCTACATAACCGAGGGACGTCTGCCCGAAAAGGCAGGAGAAATTTTTATTGATGAAAAGTTATTCAGCAGTGCGGTTTCTGAAATGGGCGGAACAATGTCCCTTCACACGGGTGATGACCGTGAGCTTGAGGATATGCTGAACGCAAGTGGATATACCGTTGTCGGTAAGGGGCTACTGCCACGCTATGTTTCCTTTGAACGGGGCACAACTACAATCGGTAACGGTTCAATCGACGGCTGGGCACTTGTTCCCGAGGATAATTTCACCTACGAGGTATACACGGATATGTACCTGAGTATTTCCGAAGCTGACGGTGTTGATCCGTACAGCGAGGAGTACGAGGACATTATTTCCCGCAACACGGATATTCTTGAGGCATTTGCCGAAACTCAGATTGAACACCGCAAGTCTGTTGTTACAGATGAGGCTTACGAAGAAATAAACGATGCAAAGGCTGAGCTTGAGGACGGTAAAAAAGAGCTTGCCGACGCTGAAAAGAAAATTGAGGACGGCAAGAAAGAGCTTGCGGATGGTGAAAAGGAGCTTGCTGATGGCAAGCAGGAAATCGCTGATGCTGAGCTTGAAATTGAAGATGCAAAGATACAGCTTGCCGACGGCGAAAAAGAGATAGAGGACGGCAAGAAGGAACTCGCTGATGCCGAAAAGGAAATCGCAGATGGTAAAGCTGAACTTGCTGATGCTGAAAAAAAGCTTGCAGATGGAAAGAAAGAGCTTGATGATGCGGCAAAAGAACTTGCTGACGGTAAGAAAAAGCTTGCTGACGGAGAAAAAGAATACAATGATGGAGTTGCCGCAAGAGATAGCCTCAAAGATGTTGTTGCGCAGCTTGAAAAGGTAATATCAGAATACGAAACAAAAACAGCTGACCAAAATATCGTGAACAATACTGTGAAATCCCTTAATGATGGGGACGTGTTTACAGTTGATGATACACTTAATCAGCTTTTGCAGGGCTATATGATGATGCCTGCCGCTTATGATGACGGAACAAAAGCTGCATCAAAGCAGGGCATTGAAATGTACATTACACAGCTTGAAGCTGAAGTTGTTAAGGCTGACGAAGCTTTAAAACCCGCTTATGATGAGCTTGAAAAGGCAAGAAAAGAGATTGCTGACGGTGAAGCTGAGCTGGAAAAGGGCAGGAAGGAGCTTGCTGACGGTGAGGCTGAGCTGGAAAAGGGAAAGAAAGAACTTGCCGACGGCGAAGCAAAGCTTGAAGAAGCAAAACAGAAAATAGCTGATGCCGAAGCAGAAATTGCCGATGCAAAGCAGAAAATTTCCGATGGAGAAAAGGAACTTGCTGACGGTAAGATTGAACTTGCTGATGGTGAAACTGAAATCGCTGACGCAAAGCAGGAAATAGCTGACGGCGAAAAGGAAGTGGCTGACGCAAAGGAGGAAATTGCTGATGCTGAAAAGGAAATCGCTGACGCTGAAAAAGAACTTGCGGAGGAAATTGACGGTGCGGAAATGCACGTTTTTGACCGTGAGATGTATCCCGCATACGCAAACTATGCAGAGGACTGTGAACGAGTTGACGCAATCGCCGCTGTGTTCCCGATTTTCTTTATCCTCGTTGCGGCACTTGTGTGCTGTACAACAATGACCCGAATGGTTGAGGAACAGCGAACACAAATCGGTACTCTGAAAGCCCTCGGTTACAGCCGTTTTTCCATTATCGGTCAGTACATTATCTATGCACTCGCCGCAAGTATTCCAGGCACGCTGATTGGTTTGCTGATTGGCTTCAATACCATTCCTGCAATCATTTATGAGTGCTACCACGCAATGTACAATCAGCCTTATGTCATTGCACCTTTCCGATGGGACTACGCAATCGGATGTGCAGTTGCGGCTTGCCTTTGTACGGGCCTTTCTGCACTTTTCGCAAGCAGACAGGAATTGGTTTCCGTCCCTGCACAGCTTATGCGTCCGAAGCCTCCTAAGGAGGGTAAGCGCATACTTTTAGAGCGCATTACATTTATATGGAAGCGTTTGAAGTTTACAACAAAGGTTACTTTCAGAAATCTGTTCAGATACAAGGCACGTCTGCTTATGACAGTTATCGGCATTGCAGGCTGTACAGCACTTCTGCTGACGGGCTACGGCTTGCAGTATTCGGTAACATCAATTGTTGATAAGCAGTACGGCGAGGTGTTTAAGTACGACTCTATGGTCATACTTGACACGAATGCTGATGATGAAGCTTATTCTTCGGTTGCGCAGGACTCCGTTGACACAGGAATTGTTTCGGAACAGCTTTTTGCTTTGCAGGAAACTCACGATGTTGCAAATTCAAGCGGTGAAGACGTGGAAACATATATCCTTGTACCTGAGGATTATGCTGAACTGGGCAAATTCATTGACCTGCATGACCGTGTATCAGGTGAGAAATACGAACTCTCTGAAAACGGAGTAATCATTGGTGAAAAGATTTCCCGTATGCTTGATGCACACGCAGGGGACGAAATTCATTTCAATGACGGACATAATCTGAAAGTTGCCGCTGTATGCGAAAACTACACCTTCAACTATGTTTTTATGAGCCGTGCCGATTACGAAAATGCAGGCTTTGATGACGAGTTCAGAAGCAATATTATATTGCAGAATATGAATGACCTTACCAAAGAGGACGAGCTTTCCACAAAGCTTGTGGGTAACGATACAGTACTTACAATTCAGTTTTCGTCAAACGGCGGCGACAAGTTCCGCGACCTTGTAAGCAGTCTGTCTATGATTATTGTTGTGGTAATCGTTGCGGCAGGTGCATTGGCATTTGTTGTTCTGTTCAACCTTTCCAACATCAACATAAATGAGCGTGTACGTGAACTTGCAACAATCAAGGTTCTCGGCTTCTATGACGGTGAGGTTGCTGCTTATGTGTACCGTGAAAACGTGCTGTTGACCATTATGGGAACAGCCGCAGGACTTATCCTCGGAATTTTCCTTGAAAAATTTGTAGTGCATACCGCTGAGGTTGACTCGGTAATGTTTGCACCCGAAATCCCGCTTTACTGCTTCCTTGCAGCGGCGGCACTGACCGTTCTTTTTGCGGTAATTGTAAATGTAACTCTCTATTTCAGACTGAAAAAAATTGATATGGCAACTTCCCTTAAAGCAATTGAGTAAGGAGTGGTATTGTAAATGAAAACAGCTTATGAGAAAGAAAAAATAATAAGCGTGGTTATCATCATTGTTTCGGTGGTAATAATGGCAGGTGTTGCATTGTTTATATTTTTCAGACCTGCTGAACCGCCTCCACAGCCTGATATTGAAACAATGCCTGCTATTGTAGGATATAGCTATAAAGAAGTTGAGGCTTGCTACGAAAGATTTTTTGACCTTTCTGTTATCGGGCAGGACTACTCTGACAAATACGCTGAAGGAGCAATACTTTCTCAAAGCATAGCTGAGGGGAAGGAATATCTTAAAGGCAGGACAACTGTTGAAGTTATCGTCAGCAAGGGCGCAAAGCCTGTTGAAACAACAGCTCCCGTTACTGAAGCACCTGTGGAAACAACTACAATTGTAACAGAGCCGCCTAAGGTCGATGGGCCGATTGACAACCCTGCTGCTGCATTTGAAACAAACTACCCTTCAAGTGCGCTGGAAATTACAACCTATAATCTTGAAATTCCCGATGGCAGGGGAACTGAAATTGTTAATGAGCTTTACAGCCTTATGCGTGCTCACGGTGCAGACGCAGGTTTTCTTTACTACAACCCCGAAAACGGCGGGAGCGTGGAATATAATGCTGACGAAAGGTTTTCTTCGGGAAGTATAATTAAGGCAATCTACGCAAGAGCAATTCTCGGAGCTGGAATTGACCTTTCTGCGGAATATGAAATGACGGAGGAGCTTCTCAACAGTCAGTATGAACGTGTAAATGATAAGCCTGTGGGAACAATGTTTACCGCTGAGGAGCTTATTCGTGCGGCTGTTGCGGAGAGTGACAATACAGCCTACAAAATGCTGTATCATTATATAGGCTACTCGGATTTCAACGAATATGCAAAGTCGCTTGGTCTGCCACAGAGAATGACTGATGAAAACTACTGGTTCAGAATGACAGCTCGTCAGACTGCTGTTTACTTCAAGGATATATACTATTTCATGGAGCAGCACATCAACGGCGTTTTAATGGCAGATTGTATGGAAAATGCGGAGTATCGTGAAATGTTTTCGGCAGCACTCCCCGATAAGACTGTTGCCGAAAAGTACGGTTACCTGCCGCAGGAGGATTATTATACCCTTGGTGACGCAGGTATAGTTTACGGTGCTGACTCGGATTACGTTCTTGTTGTGTATGTAAGGGGTACAGGTACAAGTTTGAATACAGAATTCTTCCGTGAAGCAGCTGCTCTCGCAGATGAACTGCACGAGGCTTTGGAATAATGCGGAAGCATAAAACATTTTTTGACATTCTATTAATTTATTGTGCATAACGTCAAAAAATCTTCTTAAAATTTTATCGTAATTCTTATTAATAATGTTTGACTATTTTAAGAATTTATGTTATAATGATTTACAGTTAATTATTATACGAAAGTGGTGTTATTTCGATGGATAATCAGGCAAGTATGTACAGCGAGAAAAAACTTGCTTATTTTGAAACGGTTTACAGAGAGTCTAAACTCTCCAAGCCGCAGGACGTAAATATTACTGTTACA
This sequence comes from Oscillospiraceae bacterium, assembly GCA_045533025.1. GTDB lineage: Bacteria > Bacillota > Clostridia > Oscillospirales > Ruminococcaceae > RGIG8773. Next base: position 3,120 of record JAZSHA010000010.1, on the reverse strand, counting down.
GCTAATCATATATATGGTGTCGCTTATATCTGCGAGCAGCAGGGTATCATTGAGGAAGACCCTGTTTATTCACGTTTCAGCTGCGGCCTTGAAGAAATCACAAAAATTTACATCAATAACAATAATAAGATGAATCCAATTTATGTTCAGTGTGACGATACATCTAAAAATGTTATTAACCGTAAGAGAATTATTCTTCCTTGCTTCCCTGATAATGACGCTATTATAAAGGTTATCAACGAAGCAAAGGCTGAGGTTGATGAAAAGCTTGAAAAACAGCGTGAAGCTGAAAAAAATCAAAAGATTAAGGAGCTTGAAGCACGCCGCAGAGCACAGGAAGATGAGTTTGAAAGCCTTACAAGCGGCTGGAATGAAATGAAGGCAGAAAAAGCAGCGCCAAAGGCTGAACCTGCACCAGCTCCCGTTCCTAAGGCAGAAGCAGCTCCTGCTTCGACGCCTACACCAAAGGCAGAACCAAAGCCAGCTCCAGCACCTGCACCTGCACCGAAGGCAGAACCAAAGCCAGCACCAGCTCCAGCACCAAAGGAAGAATCTGCGGCTGTTTCTGTTGAAGACATTCTCGGACTTGATGATATTCTTGGAATAAAGCATGATGAGCCTGCTGCAGCTATGGAAACTGTTACAGAAGTTCCTGATGAAAAGGCTATTGAGGCAATTCCTGAAGAAGTTGTTCAGAAGGATCCTGATGAGATTGAGGCAGTTGAAGTTCCTGTTGAAGCTCAGGCTGAGGCTCCTAAGGCTGCACCTGTTGAAGAAAAGCCAGTTCAGACAATTGAGTCAATTGATACAGCTGCTGAAATTGCAAAGAAGCTTACACCGAAGGCTGCTCCGAAAAAGGTTGCTGCTCCTAAGGCGGAAAAGGTTGAGGTCAAGGAAGAACCAAAGAGAGAAATTAATGTTATTTCTGCCGAAGTTGCAGAGCATATGACTCTTGAGGATTTTGAAACAGCTGTAAAGAAGCTGAAGGCAATGTTTGACAACGGAATGATTTCCGAAGGCGAGTTTGCCGCTGAAAAGAAGAAGCTTCTCAAGCACTTGTATTGATGCAAAAAGGGAACTCGTTGGAGTTCCCTTTTTAGTGTAAAGAAAACGGACACCCGAGGGCGTCCGTTATTTTTATGATATGTTAACATCTTTGCAAGGTTTCAAGTACTTCTTTGAGAGCGAATTTTTCAGCACTACCTTCAGGAGCAGCTTCATATTGTGCTCTGATACGTTCAATAGCTTCATTCATTCGACCGTGAGGTGTCTTGTTGAAATCATTGGTGTCAAAGTCATCATCGTCTTCACCGTTATCATCAATGACAGCACCTGACAAGTCGATGTTTGCGCCAAAAGGTACCTTTTCAAGAATTTTTTTCAGCATACGTCCGCTACTAATTACTGCACCCGAAAGGTCAATATTTCGCCAAGAACTGAAACTGTTGAAGTTTTCGCCTGTTTCCAAGGATTTGTTTCGTTCAGCCCACCATTGCTCATAAGTCAAATTTTCCAGCTCAGCGTAAGCATCATTTTCAAGCGCAGACATAAATCTTGCAACAGCGTGCTGTGCTACGATAAGGAAGGTAATATTTCCCGTTTCGCCTGTTGTGAATGGAATTTCATACACACGGAGCAAACCGCTTTCATCGCGCTTACTTAAAACAGGTTTAAAGCGGCTCTTATCAAGCGGATAAGTAAATCTGTCATCCCAGTTGTTATCCTCATAAATAATGAACTGGGAAACAGCGTCATTTGTATCATTGTGTCCGCCTGTCATTGCAAAACGGAAAACATAATCAGTGTTGGGGTCAAGTTGTTTGATACACTTAATCTGAGTCCACGACCAGTTCCAGTCACCGATTTCATACATTTCAACAACTTTTCCGTTCTTATCATTGATAACCATTCTGCTGCCGACATTTGAGTCGCAGGTTGAGTCAAACTTGAATTCTCTTGCATTAAAATTTATAACATTACTCATAATAAAATCCTCCGTATTTTCAGGAGCATGAGTATGCCTTTGCAAAAGACGGATTTCACAGTCCGAGGCATACTCTGCCCGACCGTTTTTGACCAGCCCTCTTGCCCTTTTGGGGTAAGTCCGACCGATTTCTTTTCCGAATTCATCTGTGACAATTACGTTTTTTTCTATGGGTTTCTCCCCCTTTGTCCGATATTAAGTTGCAGTAACGCGAAAAAATACGTTACCGTGCTGTAAGCTAAAGGCTTACCCGTATGTTATAGCGGATTGCCCAAAGGTGCTTACCTTTCTGTTTTTTGTTATGGGTGCCGTCCCCAAAATTTATTGTAGCACACTCCAAATAATTTGGCAATAGGTGTTATGACAAAATATGCTTTGACAGCTTGTACAACTTGACAACCTTGCTCCCAAATGCTATAATAAACCTTGCGAGTAAGCTATGCGGTTGAAAGTCAAATTGGCTTTAGGAAAGTCCGAGCATCACAGAGCAGGGTAGCTGCTAACGGCAGCCGAGGGCGACCTTAGGGATAGTGCAACAGAGATATACCGCAAGACAAAACTTGTTTTTGTTTTGTAAGGGTGGAAAGGCGAGGTAAGAGCTCACCAGAACGCAGGAGACTGCGTTGCTATGTAAACCCTACCCGATGCAACGTCATTTTGGAACAATACGTTATTGTCTGCTCGGCAGGCGTATTGCAAAGACGGCTTGAGCGTTTCGGCGACGATTCGCGTAGATAGATTTCCGCACACGACAAAACTCGGCTTATCGGCTTAGTCGCATATTTTACAAATAATCCCTTTAAGCGTAGGTTTAAAGGGATATTTTTATAGGGGTGCTGACATGAGAAAAATATCTGTTGTAATTCCTGCACATAACGAGGAAAAATATGTGGTACGCTGTATCAATTCTATAAAGGCGGCAGCAAAACGCTATGGCGGAAGCGTCGAAGCAATTGTTGTCTGTAACCGTTGTACCGATAATACCGAACAGCTTGCAAAATCAGCAGGTGTACGTGTTGTAACTGACGAAAGCAGATGTATCGCACAGGTGCGCAACACAGGTATTGCCGCCGCAAGAGGGGACGTAATCATCACGATAGACTGCGACAATAGAATGACTCCCGATACAATCAATG
>JAZSHA010000101.1:0-12781 GCA_045533025.1 Oscillospiraceae bacterium | reverse complement strand
TCAATCGGCTTTTATTCCTATCAGCGCATTTGATTTATTACAAGTTGATTATAACATATCATTTTGTATTTGTCAACAGCTTAAATATAACTATTTTTTATATCTGTTCAAAACATATTTATATTTTTTCGGCAAACTACTGGACAAGCTTGAAAATGTATGTTATAATATTATGTATTTATAATGTATATGGAGGTTTTTAAGACTATGTCTTTGATTAAAAAGCTTTCTGCTGTTGTAGTAACATCTGCTATGGCACTTTCTCTCGCTTCCTGCGGTCAGGATACCACATGGGGCGCAAAAATTGATGATACCGAGCTTCGTGCAGGTATTTTCATCTATTATCAGTCTGACGCTTTCTCCCGTGCTTATGAGTATATGACTGAAGCAGATACCGATGTTATGGCTCTTACAATTGATGGTATGTCTACTGAGGACTGGGTAAATGACCAGGCTGTAAAAGGTATGCAGGAATACATTGCTGTTGAAAACAAATTTGACGAGCTTGGTCTTACTTTTGAAAATAAGGAAGAAGAACTTGCTAAGGCTAATGTTGAGCAGTGGTGGGAATATGTAAGCGAATACTTTGAAGGTATCGGCGTAAGTCAGGAATCCTATCTTGATGTTGTAATCAACGGTGAAAAGAAGGCTGCTATTTTTGATTATTACTACGGTGAGGGCGGCGAAAAGGAAGTTGCTGAAGCTGATATCAAGGCTTACCTCAACGAAAACTTTGCAAGAATCAAGTACATTGATATGCCTCTCAAGGATGGTGAGGGTAACCTGCTCAAGTCTGAGGGCAAGGCTGAAATCAAGGCTATGGCTGAGGAATACATTGAAAGAATGAAGAATGGTGAAGCTTTCGAAGATATTTCCGATGAATATGATGAATATTACAATGGTCTTATCGAAGCAGCTACAACAACAGAAACAACTGACGGCACAAGCGAAGAGCCTGTTGATAATACTGCGGCTGAAGAAACAGAAGAAGCTGATGAGCTTGTTCTTCTCGGAAGCGTAACCTCTGCTGATTACCCTATTCCGTCTGCTTCCGTTAACGAAAAGGTTGTCGGCGATGCAATGGCTGTTGGTGAATATCAGCTTATTGAAGAAGATGAAATGTACTACATTGTTCACAAGATGGACCTTTTCGCTGACGAAGAATATTATGATTACAAAAAGACAGATGTTCTCAATGAGCTTAAGGGCGAAGAATTCGATGCAACTGTTACAAGCTGGACAGAAAGTCAGGACGTTGTTGTAAATGACGCTGCTGTTAAGCGCTATACAGTTGAAAAGATTAAGGAAACAAACGAATAATTTTCAAAACCGTTCTTGAATAAAGAACGGTTTTTTGTATCTCCTTTGAATTTACGGCATATAATGAATTACGGATACTTCCGTATTATTCAACAAGGAGGATTGGTCTGCACTGCAGACACAATTATTATGCCAAGTGTTTTTTTAAGTCCTTCCACTCAGGAATGGAACCCATATATCAACGGCGGCAATGAGGAACAGTATATGAACCTTGTTGCTGATGAAATGGAGCCTTACTTACGTTCATCAGGAATTGAATACCGAAGAAATGACCCTGCACGTGATGTGCGAGGTGCAATAAGTGACTCCAATGCAGGAAATTATGATGTACATCTTGCACTGCATTCCAATGCAGGCGGAGGTCAGTTTGCGGGAAAGCTTCGCGGAATTGACCTTTACTACTCACCATATTCCGATAAAAGCAGACAGCTTGCATCTATTCTTGCCAATAACCTGCAATACGTTTATCCTGACCCTGCAAAGGTAAATATACTACCTACCACTTCTCTCGGTGAGGTTACAATAACAAGAGCTGTTGCGGTGCTTGCGGAGCTTGGTTATCACGATAATCAGGCTGACGCTGAATGGATTAAGGCTAACATAACTCCGATTGCAAGAAGTCTTGTTCAGGGACTTTGCGACTATTTCGGAATACCTTTTGTTGAAGCCCAACCTGTTCGCAGGGGTATTGTTGCAACAGATGGCTCAAATCTGAACATCAGAAGCTACCCTTCAACTGATGCGACGATTATCGGTAAAATTCCAAACGGAGCAGCTGTTTCTGTTTACGGTCAGACCGGCAACTGGTATGTTATCCGTTACAACACTACTGACGGCTACGCTGCTGCTGATTATATCACGATTGAATAAAGCTTTACACGGAAACGGTGAAATTTTCACTGTTTCCGTACTATTTAATGGAGAAAAACTGTTGCAGTTTCTGTAAATATGTGATATAATAAATTGAATATGCCTTTTGTCTGTAAATGTAAAACAGATAAAGCTGTTTACACTATATTGTTCAGCAAGGAGTCTTACTATGTCAAAAATCAGAGTTGCCGTTCTTTTCGGCGGTATTTCAAACGAACACGACATTTCACTTATTTCCGCAACTAACATTATCTCTGCTATTCCGTCAGATAAATACGAAGTTATTCCAATTGGCATCACTAAAAAAGGAAGATGGCTTTTTTATCCCGGAGACACTGCTCTTATCTCTTCGGGCAACTGGGAATCTCACCCTGACTGCGTTCCTGCTGTAATTCTCCCTGACCCTATGTACAAGGGCATTATGAAAATCAGCGAAGGCAGCTGCACCACTACTAAAATTGATGTAGTGTTCCCTGCTCTGCACGGTCAGAACGGTGAGGACGGTGCTATTCAGGGTCTGCTTAAGCTTTCGGGTATCCCTTATGTTGGCTGTGATATCATTTCCTCTGCTAACTGTATGGATAAGGCTGTTGCTCATACTATTCTTGAAGCAGGCGGAATAAAAATGGCAAAGTGGAAATGTGTTACTATTGCTGATTTGAACAGACTCGAAGACGTTTGCGACGAGATTGCGGGCGAGCTTGATTATCCGCTTTTTGTTAAGCCTGCAAACAGCGGTTCTTCCGTTGGGGTAAATAAGGCAAGCTCCTTTGAGGAGCTGAAAAACGCTATAAAGCTTGCTTTCAGCCATGATAAAAAGGTTATTGTTGAGGAATTTATCAAGGGGCACGAGGTTGAGTGTGCTGTATTCGGCAAGGAAACTCCATTTGCTTCTGAAATCGGTGAGATAAGCTCCTGCAACGAATTCTATGACTATGAGGCTAAATACATTCTCGGCACTTCGGGACTTACAATTCCTGCAAATATTCCTGCTGAGGCTTCAAGAGAAATCCGTGAAACTGCTGTAAAGGCATTCAAGCTTATGGGTTGTTCGGGTCTTTCAAGAATTGACTTTTTCCTTACAGACGATGGCACGGTTTATCTTAACGAAATCAACACTCTTCCAGGCTTTACTCAGATTAGTATGTATCCCAAGCTTATGGAAAATATGGGTATTTCCCAGCCTGAGCTTCTTGACAAGCTTATTACTCTCAGCATGGAATAATAAGAGACAGCACAGCTGATTTTACACAAGGAGGCTGCTATGAATAATAATGCAATCGGTGTTTTTGACTCAGGACTTGGCGGTCTGACCTGCGTTAAGGAACTTAACAAGCTTATTCCGAATGAAAATATTATTTATTTCGGTGATAATGCGCGAGTTCCCTACGGTGCACGAGGAAAGGAAACTATTCTTGAATATGCACGGCAGGACATTGCTTTTATAAAAAAACATAATGTAAAGATGATTATTGCGGCTTGCGGAACAGTTTCTTCGGTGCTCGGAAGCGGCAAGACGTCAGACGGTGACGTTGCTTTTTCGGGTGTACTTCTCCCTGCGGCACAGACTGCGTGCAGTGTAACAAAGAACGGAAAAATCGGTGTTATCGGTACTGACGCTACAATAAAATCGGGCAGCTACGGAAAAGCAATCCGCAGTATCCGTCCCGATGTTAAGGTTATGGGCAACTCTTGTCCGCTGTTTGTTCCGCTTGTGGAAAACGGTTTTACAGACAGAGATAATCCTGTTACAAAGCTGGTTGTTGAACAGTATCTTTCTCCGCTGAAAAAGGAAGGCGTTGATACGCTTATTCTCGGCTGTACGCACTACCCTATTATCCGTGACACAATTGCTGATTATATGGGAGAGAATGTTACGCTGATTTCTTCTGGTGAAGAGGTTGCTAAGTACGCTTACAATATGCTTATGCGTAACGATATGCTGACAGACAGAGATGAAGTTGGCACGAACACCTACTACACTTCCGACAGCGTTGAGCTTTTTGAAGAAAACGCACACGCTTTTCTGGGCAATTCCATAAACGGAAAGATTTATAAGGTCGGAATCGACGAATTGATTTCTTACTGAAACAGATACACACAAGAGGATAAAAATGGAAAGAAAAATATTTTTAAATCTGAAAAGCATAAATTCTATCGGAGATGAAAGCAACAAAACTGAACTTAATTCCGACGGTGTGCTCAGAATTCTTGATAATGATGATATTGAAATAAGCTATGAGGAGTCCGAAATTACAGGCTTTGAAGGTTCTACAACCTTTATTACAATAAGCAAGAAAGCCAATCTGGTGACTATGAAGCGCGTTGGCTCTGCTCCATCGCTGCTTACTATTGAGGTTGACCGCAAGCATCTTTGTCATTACGGCACTCCCTACGGCGATATACTTATGGGTATTCAGACACACAAAATAAAAAGCAACATCACATTTGATGGTGGTGAGCTTTATTTCAAATATACTATCGATGTAAACGGAAGCTATGTTTCCGATAACGAAATTTTCTTGAACGTTAAATAACTGAAAGGATGTAATAAAATGATAAACCCAATCAAATCCGCTTCAAATGAACTTCGTGAGCTTCTTATGGACGCTCTCGGCAGACTTGTTTCTGAGGGTAAAATTGAGGCTGTTCCCCTGCCTGCATTCAACATTGAAATTCCACAGGACAAATCCCACGGTGACTTCGCTTCAAACATTGCGCTTGCTTGTGCTAAACCTCTTAAATCTGCACCAAGAAAGATTGCTGAAATGCTTTGTGAGGCAATTATTCTCGAAGGCAGTTCCTTTGAACGTGTTGAAATTGCAGGTCCGGGCTTTATTAACTTTTTCCTGTCAAGAAGCTGGTTCTCAAATGTAATCGGTTCTGTATTTACTGAAAATGAAAATTACGGACGTACTGATACAGGTGCAGGCAAAAAAATGCTTGTTGAATTTGTTTCCGCAAACCCTACAGGTCCTATGCACATTGGTAATGCTCGTGGCGGTGCTATCGGTGACTGTCTTGCTGCTGTTCTCGACTGGGCAGGCTACACTGTTGAACGTGAGTTCTATGTAAATGATGCAGGCAATCAGATTGAAAAATTCGGTAATTCTCTCAATCTTCGTTATATGCAGCTTTGCTCTGAAAACGGACAGGCTTTCATTGCCAAGTACACAGACAATGATGAGCTTTGTCTGGCAATTTACAATGATGCTGATACCTTCCCTATGCCTGAGGACGTTTATCTCGGCGCAGACATTATTGTTCACGCTAAGAATTTCTATGATATCAACGGCAATGCTTATGCTGAAAAATCCGAAGAAGAACGCAAGGAAGCTCTTGTTGCATTTGCACTTCCAAAGAACATTCAAAAGCTTGAAGATGACCTTCGCAAGTACAGAATTGAGTACAACACATGGTTCCGTGAAAGCACTCTCCACAACAGTGATGCTATCAAAAATGTAATTAAGCTGCTCAAGAAGAGCGGTTACACATATGAGCAGGAAGGTGCACTCTGGTTCAAGTCCTCTGAGCTTGGCGATGAAAAGGATAGAGTTCTCATTCGTGCTAATGGTATTCCTACTTACTTTGTACCTGATATTGCTTATCACTACAACAAGCTTGTTACACGTGGTTTTGACACAGCTATTGACATTCTTGGTGCTGACCACCACGGCTACATTCCAAGAATGAAGGCTGCTATGCAGGCTCTCGGAGTTGACCCTAACCGTCTTGATATGATTATTATGCAGATGGTTCGTCTTGTAAAGAACGGCGAAACCTACAAGCTTTCCAAGCGTTCCGGTAAGGCTGTTACACTTGAAACTCTGCTTGATGAAATTCCGATTGATGCAGCACGTTTCTTCTTCAACCTCCGTGAAGCAAACTCCCACTTTGAATTCGACCTTGACCTTGCTATTGAGCAGTCCTCAAAGAACCCTGTTTACTATGTTCAGTATGCTCATGCAAGAATTTGCTCCATTATCCGCAACCTTGAAGCTGAGGGTTACTCTGTGAAACAGCTTTCTGCTGAACAGCTGAATGTTCTTGATGCACCTGAGGAAATCGAGCTTATCCGATTTATCGCTTCTCTCCCTAACACAGTGGACGCTGCTGCCAAGGATTATGACCCTGCTAAGATTACACGTTACACTCAGGATTTGGCTACCCTTTTCCATAAGTTCTATGACAAGTGCAGAATTAAAGGTGCGGAGGAAAACGTACTTTATGCACGTCTTGCGCTTTGCGAGGCTGTTAAGATTACCCTCAGAAATACACTTAATATGCTGAAAATCACTTGCCCTGAAAAGATGTAATCGGAAAGGAGTGCATTTTCCTATTTGGAAAATGGATTTATAATGCAGATTATGATTGAATGTGAATACTGCGGTTCGATGTATGATTTCAACGAAAATCATACTTGTCCGAACTGTGCAGCTATTCCGAATAAAAAAAGAGTTGCTGCGGCTAAGGCTGCTGCAAAGGCTGAAAAACAGCAACATTCTTCCAATTCAGCTTCTGCAACAGAAAAGCCGCCTTCTGGAATGTTTATGACAGTGATTGTCAAGCTTATTCCACTTTGGATTTTGCTTATTATAGGGCTTTCATTCGTTCCGAAGATTGCAGAGGACTCAGCCGCAAAAAATGCTATGAAAAATCTGAAAAGTGTTGATGAAATCAGTTATACTGCCCATTCGATGAATGAAGCTTTCCTTTATGACGATAAAATCAATTTGGAAATCGACGATGCTTTTTATGCTGAAAGCGAGGTTGTTGAGGCGCTTCTTCCCGATGGAATGAAGCTGCTGGTTATCCACTTAAAAGGAAGCATTGACAAGGACAAGTATGACAGCTACAACTATGACGATTACAGAAGAATAAATCCTTACATAACAAACGGCACTATCTGCCGTGAAAAGCTGGGATATTCTGCGCTTAATTCTATCCCCGAAATATATGGTACAACCACGTTCTCCTTCAGCAATTTCTATGGTTCTTCCCGTGAAAAGGACGGTTACTGGTGCTTTATTGTTGACGAAAATGACACGGACATCAGCTTGTGTATCGGTGACTATACGGTTGAAAATTACGCTCTTACGCTTGAAGAAGTTCACAAAATCAGAATTACTGTTGCAAAGGAGGAAGAATAATGGCTTTTTTTGAAAGAAAAAGATACAATATTTTCGTAAAGCTCATTGCACTGGCATTATTTTTCCTTGCAATTATTATGGTTTGGGGCACAATTTTAATAGTCGGAGAAGTTTCTGTGCTTTCATCTTATGACAGCTACTATGAATGGGAAATCGTTGGGCACACTATTGAAGAAATTGATGACAAAAGATATTTGCTTACAATTGAAGCTAAAAACACAAGTGCTTATGACGCTTACATTGACAAATACAGCATTAAGCTTGAATATGGTGACTACAACTATATTGATTATCCCAATGTAAAGTATGCAGAAGGCTATTTTTACGATACGCTGAATGAGTCACTTATCCCACCAGGAGAGACTATACAGCATACAATTACTTTTGATGCGCCAGAAGGGTTAAACTCCATAAGGATACGATACAACGGTATGCATTACAAGATTGCTGACCTCAGGGGCGATGACAGCTACAAATACTACGAAATAAAATTAAAATAGTTTCCAAAAAAATCACCTTGGACAGTATAATTTGGCTGAAACGGTCAAAACTATGTCCGAGGTGAATTTTATGAGTAATGAAAAATTCAAGATTTCAAGCAAAAGTCTGATTATCACATCGGGAATTTGTGTTGCGGTTGCGGCAATTGCAGGATTTTATACCTTTAACAAGGCTTCCGACCAGCTTAACGCTGAAATTATCGGAAAGAATAAAACTACATTGTCCGCAGAGGCCGACGTTACTGCACCCGTTAATGTTGAACAGACAAACATTGCAAAAACAGAGGTTACAACAGTTGCAGAAACAGAAAATGCTGAGTCAGCAATTGCTCCTGATGCTGAAATTGCCGAAGAAGCGGCTGCTGTAACATCGCAGGTTATGGTCAGACCGCTTAACGGTGAAGTTATCAATGCCTTTTCTGACGGTGAGCTTGTAAAATCAAAGACGCTCAACGTCTGGAAGACACACGACGGCGTCGATATTGCAGGAGCACTTGATGAAAAGGTAAAAAGTATGATGGGCGGTACTGTTACAAAGGTTTACGAAGACCAGCTGATGGGTGCCAGCGTGATTATCGACCACGGAAACGGTATTGAGGGATACTACTGCAATCTCAGCAAAGATATTCCGATTGCTGAGGGACAGACTGTTTCTGCAGGAACGGTTATCGGTATGGTTGGTGACACAGCTGAAAGTGAAATCAGCGAGCCGTCTCACCTGCACTTTGCTGTAAAGAAAAACGGCAAATGGATTGACCCTATTGCTCTTATTTCGGGCGAAGGAAGTTAAATGAAAAGAGGTACCGCAGGGTACCTCTTATTTTTATGGTTCAACTGCCAAACGTTCACCGATATCCAACGTGCTGACAATATACTCAAATACTTCCTTTTCAACACCTGCGTCGGAAATGAAATGCATACTTATGTTATAGCCGCCGCTTGATACTACATAGGTGTAGGTATCATAGCTTTTGTCATCGGAATAATAATCGGGTACAGATGAAGAAACAAAATACTCAAACGGGTCATCGGCTGTCCCGATTTTTTCTTCGTGTACAGTAATTTCTCTGCCCATACCGTAATCAACCTTGAAGCTGTCATAGTTTATTCCCTGTTCTGAGGGATACGGCGGTCCGATTTCGAAAATCTTTTCTCCGTTCAGTGAGGCAACCGAATACTTCATTTCCCAATCCTGAGGAATCAAGAACTCCACTCCAAGCTGTTTAATATAATTATCCTCGTCACGCTGTAAGCCGTATCCGTCGGGAGCCAGTTTGTACACATCAGAAGTGTACCAATGCGACTTATATTTGATTGAATTAAATACATTTTCAATTACCGCATTTATATCCGTATTTCTAAGAGGCAATGAGTAGGTGTTATCAAGTCCGAGAGTTTCTTTTTCCGAGCCCCAGAGCCGATACTCACGGAAAATATTCCCGTCGCCGTCAAGCTCAAAATATGCAACGTAGTCTTGATAAATGCCATCTCCTGTCGCAGATGTTCCATCATTAAGAATTACATTTACATCATAGATAAAGCAAAACCAAAGTCTTCCGTCATCATTTATTCCGACCTCCACGCTTTCCTCATTAGTGATAATTTCAACTTTTACAATGTCAGGCCCGACAGTATCAACAGCTTCAAGCTTTCTCTTGTTGGCAAGTGCAAGCATATCCGCATCGGAAATATAATCTTCGGGATTAAACTCACCTGTTTTGAAAAGATAATTCCAATAGTCATTGAGATAGTTCGTACAAATGGTAAGGTTGGTTAGTTCAGTCTCCTTTTCAACTGCCTTCATACTGAACACCTGGTTATTACCCTCTCTGCCGTATTCGAGAGTACCGTTGTACTTAATCTCAACCCTATCTCCAACCTTTAATGTATTTGCTGCATCACCCGTAATGTAATCGCCGTACATAGCAAAGCTGTAAACCCTTACCTCGTCTAAAGTGTCTTCAGGTTGTACGATATAAAACTGCTTTGAGCCGTCAATGTCGGTTTCGGTCACTTCAAGGATTGTACCGTATAAAATCTTAGGCTCATAAGGGAACGTATCAACAACACGGAAACCGAACTGCTGATTTGATTCTATTACAGCAACAACACTCTGCGATACACCGTTTGCTGTGTAATCAACTATGGCTTCGATTATTTCGCTCTCCTCAGCTATTCCAAAATTATCAGATAACGGCGGATATTTGTACTGCCAAGTAATTTTTGAGGAATTCTGTGCGATTTTTATATCCTTGTCACTTACTTCAATTGATTTGCTTTTATAATAATTTATGACTGCATCGTAAGGAGATTGAATTCTCTCTGAAGCTTCTGTAACCCTGCTATAAGTACACTGGTTGCATTCAAAGCTGTTTTCATCAATATAGTACATCACATAGTAACCAAGAATACTTCCGTCGGTATCGTCATAATTCACCTCCCAGCCTATTATTGTTCCTGTAGAAGTACGTCGGATAATATACGGCTTTGGCTCTTCCCAATAAGAAAATTTCCACTCATACCATTCTTCAAATTCCCATATGTTTTTGTAGTTATCTTGCTGTTCTGCCTCAGCTTCAAACATTGCCCTCATCTTTTCCTTATCATCGGCAATAAGCTGGATTTTTCCGTCTTGAACTGCAAAACAAGCATTTTCTTTGTTGCCGTTAAGGTAGTAATTTCCGTCATTGAGAACAGGCGGATTTTGACCGTACTCCTTAGTGAAATCAATTGCATCGTTCAAACCCTTTTGCCAGATAAATGGACCTGCTGCCATAACTGAGATTACGGGAGGTATTTCAACATCAATTGAACCGTTGCCAAGATAATGCACCTTTGTTATAGTGTGTTCGTCATTACCTCCAACAGCAGTAAGACCTGCTGCTTCAAAGCTGTCAGGGTCAAAAATCCACACACATTCGTCATTTACAAAAAGCTCAAAATGCGGTATACCATTAACATTTTTGACACACAGTTTTTGATTGTCAACCTGAGTGCTGATATAATTTCCCTCAGGAAATGCTTCAAATTTCGGTACAATTGTATTGCAAAGCTTTTCCCAATCGCTGTCGGTAAGTTTATAACATTTGCTTTTCTCCACATTAGGATAATTATCACGCATCTTGATTTTTGAAACAACTATAGATTTATACGAGTCATTTTCTGTCTTGTAAGCATAAACCGGCGAATAGAAGCACACGCTGTCATATCCTGTCCTGTCTTTGTTGTAAAGATTGATTTCATAAACTATTTCATTAGCAATATCAGGTATTTCATCTACGCTTATCCGTTTTACTTTAAAGCTGTTAAGCAATTCAGCAACAGCTTTTCCGTCTATTTCAGCAAACTCAAAACCATATAAAGCGTTTGTACTTGACTGATAAGCTTCTGCATAGGCAACATCTTCTCTGACAATTTTATTCGCACTTGTCAGCAAGCAGACCGCCGCCGCAATTATTGCTGCAACCGCCAACACACAAGCAATAGCCTTCGGCTTTTTCATTGCAAGGACACCCTTGATTCGTGTCTTTATTCCGCTTTCGCCGAATGAAAGCATACCGCCAAGATTAAGGCTGTTCTGACGTACAGACATATTGAGCAGCGTTGTTGCGTAGGCCTTGCGGTCCTCCACGTCATAGCTGCCAAGTGCCTTTTCGTCGCAGGAAAGCTCCATATCGTCAGTCATAAGCTTGAAGCCAAGCCACACCAACGGATTGTACCAATGCACGGAAAGAATAACCATAGCAAGCAATTTTGCAACGTGGTCAAGACGCTTTATGTGGGCATTTTCGTGGGCAAGAATATACTGCAAATCCATACCCGAAATGCCGTCAGGAATGTATATTTTCGGCTTGATTAGTCCGAAAACAAAAGGTGTATCAATGCTGTGACTGATAAAGATATTATTCTGCAACAGCGCCGCACTTCTTATTCTTCGGTATGTACGGATATATGAACTTGCCACATACACAAGCATTGCCGCCGCACCTGCAAGCCACACAACGCTGACAACAGAAATTGCAGATACTTTTCTTTGAACTGCTTCTTCTGTCGGCTGCTTTTCATTGACAATATCCTGCAGCTGTGACGGTTGTGCAGGCTGTTCAGGGTAATGCACAGTTACCGCAGGCGTTTTTTCCTGCGGAATTGCCGTTTCGGGCAGTTCAACTGTCTGCTCTGTGACAACACGCTCTTCATATTCAACCTGAACCGATTGTGTCGGAAACAGATTGAACAGGCTTGCCTCCGAGGAAACCGTCAACGGACAAAGCAGACGTATTGCAGGTATTATCCAAAGAAAATATGCATACCGTCTTGGCAGTTTTTTCATACAAAGCCTTATGAGCATTACTGCGGCAATGATTATCGCTCCCGTGATGCTCATTTCCAGCACGGTTTTAAAAAGCTCGGTCATAAAATCACTCCTCGGTATAATCGTCAATAAGCTTTTTCAGCTCTTCCGCTTCTTCCCTGCTCAGCTTTTCACGGCTCAGAAATGCCGTCAGGAACATCGGCAGAGAGCCTCCGTACCCCGCATTTATAAGGTTTTCCGACTTTTCCCCAAGCACGTCATCACGCTGACGCAGAGAGGTTATTACAGCGTTTTCGCTTTTGATTATACCCTTATCGGTCAGCTTCTTCACAACCGTATATACCGTGGACTTTTTCCAGCCCAGCTTTTCAAATGCAATCGTTACAAGATTGCCCGACTTGACAGGCTCGTTGTCCCATATAATTTCCATTAAATTCTGTTCACTGTTTGAGATACTCATTGCAATCACTCCTGTTGGTCTATTGTTATAGACTCGTTTGTTTTTATTTAGTCTATCACAATAGACCAAACTTGTCAAGAGCTTTGCAAAAATTATTTTAAAATACAGACTGTCATATATCCGTCATAGGCTTCCAACGGAACATCGCCGCTTTCATCATAACCGTACA
>JAZSHA010000244.1:0-8602 GCA_045533025.1 Oscillospiraceae bacterium | reverse complement strand
CTGCGCATATGCACAGAAGCACTACTTTGACGAAATCAACTACATAGATATCCTCGACTGCAACGGCGGTGACCACGGTTATCCTTTTGCTACAAACTTCAACCCTGAAATCAATATCCGTGAGGTTTCTGCTAAGGGCAGCTACATCGAAAACGGTGAGTGGGTTGAAACTGAGCCAATGGAAATCAAGCGTGTGTACAACTTCGACGAGGTTGGCGAAAAGGATATGTACCTGCTTCACCACGAGGAGCTTGAGTCCCTTGCTCTCAACATCAACGGCATCAAGCGTATCCGTTTCTTTATGACATTTGGTCAGAGCTACCTTACACATCTGAAATGCCTCGAAAACGTTGGTATGACTTCTATCGAGCCTATCGAGTATGAAGGTATGCAGATTGTTCCGCTCCAGTTCCTGAAGGCTGTTCTCCCTGACCCAGCTTCTCTTGGTCCAAGAACAGTTGGTAAGACAAATATCGGCTGTATTATGCAGGGCTTCAAGGACGGCAAACCTGTTAAGTATTACGTTTACAACGTTTGCGACCATCAGGAATGCTACAAGGAAGTTGGCTCACAGGCTATTTCCTACACAACAGGCGTGCCTGCGATGATTGGTGCAATGATGGTTATGACAGGCAAGTGGAAGAAGCCGGGTGTTTATAACATCGAGGAATTCGACCCGGACCCATTTATGGATGCACTCAACAAGTGGGGACTTCCTTGGAAGGAAAACTTTGACCCTGTGCTTGTTGACTAAATATACAATTCAGACCGTTTCGGAAGGTGAATTCCTCCGAAACGGTTTTTTGTACGCAACTGATGGTTGCTTTTTCGATATTTTTAAAAAGCAACCAAAAAACGCTTGCATTATAATAATATATGTGATATAATATTGTTACAGTAAAAAATATAAGTTCTGAGAAAGGGATATGATATATGAATATTGAGATTGCAAATAAGCTTCAGCAGATGAGAAAAAAGAATAATCTCTCGCAGGAAGAGCTTGCGGCAAAGATGGGTGTTACACGTCAGGCAGTGTCAAAATGGGAGCGTGCCGAGTCCGCACCTGATATGGAAAACCTTATCCTTCTTGCAAAGCTTTATGGGGTAACGATTGATGAGCTTCTTAATATAGGTACTTCTCCCGAAACAGTAAGCGCAGGTATTTCACTTAAAAAGGACGATTACGGTTACACCGATGACCCAGTAAGAGAAAAGCGTCCCGAAAACTATACAGAGGAGGAAATCTTCCCGAATACCAATATGAACACGGAAAACTCCATTCCTCAGGGCGCACCGTTCGGCGCTGATATCGACGAGGAGGAGAAGATGGCTTCTGATACAAATCCTCAGCAGGACGACCTTGTGAAGAACCTTGAAAAGGCCGGTCGTGCAATCGGTGACGTAATTAACTCCGCAGGTCAGAAGCTTAATGATACTATTAAAAATGCCAAGGAAGCTGAAAAGAACGCTGACGGAAAAACCGAGGACTGGGAAATCAAGCTTGAGCGCGAAATGGAAGGCTGGGAAGTTCAGCTTGAAAAGGGTATGGACAAATTCGGTGACGCTATGGATAAGCTTGGCGATAAAATCGATAAGAAGTTCAGCAAGGCTTTCGGTGAAGATAATAATTGCTGTGCAGAAGATGATATCCCTAATGAAAAGAAGAAAAAGAAGAATAAAGAGCCTGCAACTCTTCTCGACAAACTGTTTCCGCTGCTTATGGCAATAGTGTTCTGTCTGTCAATTCCGATGGGACTTGCTCACATCGGCTGGATTGCATTTCTGTTTATTCCTATGTATTACACAACAAAAGAAGCAATCAAAAAGCGTAACCCGTTGATTTTCTGTTACCCTGTACTCTGCGTTATCGTTTATGTAGGTGTAGGACTTGTACTGGAAGATATAGCTATATTTGGATGGCTTGCTAATATGTGGTGGAGTACGATGTGGATGCTTTTTATTACCATTCCGATTTACTACATTGTTTTTGAACATCTGCACGAAAAGAAAAAGAATAAAAACAAATAAATTACCGCCTTGGGAGTAAAAACCCAAGGCTTTTTCTTTGCATATACAGCTTTTGAAAAGGGACTAATATGTACATCTGATTTTATTACCGTATATTTCCTTAAAATTATTAATATATTTACAAATATTTAGCATTTTTTCATATTTTGATGTTAGGCAATAGTGATATACTCTAATGTGAATGTATATGTTTTTTTGTTGCTTTTATTGAACGGAAAGGAGAAAAATGGGTTACATACAAAGCTTTAACCGCCGTGAAACAAAATATCTGCTGACAAGTGAGCAGGCTGAAGCTTTCCTCCGTGAAGCTCACGACCTGCTTTCCCGTGATAAATACGGCGAATATACAATCTGCAATCTCTATCTTGATACGGACGATTTTTATTTTATAGAGCACTCCCTTGACCACCCTGCATACAAGGAAAAGCTCCGTATAAGAAGTTATGGAAACGCTGACAGGGACAAAAAAATATTCTTTGAAATAAAGAAAAAATCAAAGGGTGTTGTCTACAAAAGGCGAATTGTTATTCCTTTTGCGGAGGCTGAGGATTATGTTGAAAAGGGGATACGCCCGCCAAGTCTTGATGGGTTCGTGCCAAATCAGATTTTTGAGGAAATCGATTACCTTATGAAGAAGTACAAGCCTGAGCCAAAGCTTTATCTTGCTTATGACCGTGAGGCATATTTTATGACGGAGCAGCCCGAGGTGCGCATAACATTTGACAAGAACATTCGTGGGCGGTGGGACAATATCACTCTTACAACTGATGAAAATGCCGAACTGCTGGATACGGGAATTCCCGATTACCGTGTTATGGAAATCAAGTCGGGGCGTGCAATACCCCTTGAAATTACAGCGATTTTGTCACGGCTTAAAATATATCCCGTGTCATTTTCAAAATACGGAAGAATTTATACAGCTAAGATACAGAAGAATAAAACCTTCAACAGAAAGGAAGTAACAATATGAATATTTTAACACAGGTAAGTATGCTTTCATCGCTCCAGAACGCAGGAACAGGACTGATTATTTCATTGCTTTGCGGTGTAATTGTTGCGGTTATTTACCGTATCGGAACAAACCGTCCTTCAAAGTTTATGCTTATTTCCACGCTTGTTATCCCTGCAATCGTTCAGGTTATTATTATGATGGTAAACGGAAATATCGGCGCAGGTGTTGCGGCGGCAGGTGCATTCAGCCTTGTTCGTTTCCGTTCAATCCCCGGCAGCTCCCGTGATATTTGTATGCTGTTTCTTGCAATGGCTTCGGGACTTGTATGCGGTATGGGCTTTATGTGGTACGCACTTATATTTACAGTGATTATTGCAGTTGTAATTGCTGTAGCTGAAAAGCTTGTTCCTCCGAACCACGCAGCAATGCGCCAGCTGAAAATCGTTATTCCAGAGGATATGGATTATGACAGTGCATTTGATGAAATTTTCAAGGAATATACAACCTCATCAAATCTTGACCACGTCAAGACAATCCGTATGGGCACAATGTATGAGCTGGTTTACATAATCGCCTTTAAGGCAGGTAAGTCGGAAAAGGAAATGCTGGATAAAATCCGCTGCAAGAACGGTAACCTTACAATCAGCTGCGGAATGATACCAAACAATAAGGACGAGCTTTAATGCGGAGGTGCACTATGAAAAAAAGAATTGCTTATGTAACAGCACTTCTTCTTGCTTCAGCTATACTGCTTTCCGCCTGCTCGGAGCAGCCTTCTGAGGATACGGCTTCATCAGATGTGGTTTCTGCTGAAGCTACAACTGTTGAAGATGTGCAGACAGAGCATACAGAGGCGTCTGTTTCCGAAACAACAGCCGCTGAAACTGAAGATGATGTTACAGTCGAAGCTTCAAGCATAGTATTTTCTGCACAAAGCGGTTTTTACGAAGCAGAGTTTGACCTATCAATAACTTCCGCAGAGGAAGGTGAAATTTTCTATACCCTTGACGGAAGTGACCCCGCAACAAGCGACACGGTAATCACTTATACTGAGCCTGTGAAAATAACCTCCGCAGAGGGACGTGAAAATGTGGTTTCAGCCGTTGACCCGCTGCTTATTTCGGGTAATTTCAACAAGGTTAACAGCACCCGTGACGGCTTTGAATGGGATATGGAGCTGCCCACAAATGAGGACGTTAACAAGTGTACGGTAATTCGTGCCGCTGTAAAAAGAGCAGACGGAAGCTTTGGCACGGACAGCGCTGCAACATATTTTATCGGCTCTCCCGAGGAGCATATAAAGGGCATTGCGGAAAGCTGTGAAGCGGCAGGAACTTCTCTTGCGGTAATGAGCATTAATGTAAATTACGATGACTTTTTCAGCAGTGACAGAGGTATCTACGTCAAGGGTGATATCTTTGACAAGGCATTGGAAAAGCATCTTGCCGAGGGCAACCGTCTTCGTGACACCGAGGACGCACGTTCTATGGACGCAAACTACAAGCAGAGGGGCAGGGAATGGGAGAGAAACGCTTCGGTGACAATGCTTGAAGTAACAGCCGAGGGTGCTGAAACGGTGCTTAATCAGAACTGCGGTATCCGTGTTCAGGGTAATTATTCGCGCTCCGATTTGCAGAAGGGTCTGCGACTTTATGCAAGAAAGGAATACGGCGATAACAACTTTAACTACGCTGTTTTTGGTGAGGATTACCTCAACGATAGCGGAGAGGTAATGGACAAGTTCAAGCATCTTGTTCTCCGTGCAGGAGGAAATTGTGCATTCACATCAAAATTCAATGATGCTTATTGGCAGTCACTTGTTACGGAAACAGCCTGCGAAACCAAGGAATCCCGTCCCTGCGTGGTTTATCTCAACGGTGAATACTGGGGACTCTATGTTCTTGAAGAGGACTACAGCGATGACTATTTTGAGGATTTACACGGCGTAAACAAGGATGATGTTGTGGTGTACAAGGGTGATGCTGAAATGTACGGCAGGGGATATACTCTTGACGAAGGTACAATTCCTGAGGGTGAAAAGGAAAGCTACTATTTCAAGGAATTGAACAGCTTTTTCAAGAGTCACTCTGATTTGAAATCACAGGAAGACTATGACGAGTTTGTAAAGCTTGTTGACCCTGAGTCGGTAATGGATTATTTTGCGGTACAGTGCTGGATTAACAACAAGTGGGACTGGCCGGGCAAAAACTGGTCAATGTGGAAAACAATCAATGTTGACGAAAATAATCCTTATGCTGATGGCAGATGGCGCTTTATGTTCTATGATGTTGAATTCGGAGGTGTAAGCGGCGGAGGCGACGTGCGCACAAACACCATAAAGGAAGACAACTACAGGCCGAATGGTTTGCTGGATATGGATACAAATAATCCTGCGGTGCTCTGTTTTGCGTATCTTATGACAAACGAAGGCTTCCGCACAGAATTTTATGAACGTCTGACAGGGCTTTCCGATGGATATTTTGAGCAGACTCTTGCCGAGCAGAGGCTGATAGAATTCGTGGATATATATTCTCCGCTTTATGAGCAGTTCTTTGAGCGCTACCCTGAAACGGGTGATTACGAAAAGGCACTCACTGACGGCTACGCAAGTGCACAGTGTATCCTCGATTTCGTAGGCGGACGCCGCAATTATATTCAGCCGATGATTGATTTTTGCGAAAAAGTTCTTAACTGATTAAAAGCAGGTACACAATTAATGCTGTGTACCTGCTGTTTTTGTAAATTGAAAGAGAGATTGTTTGGGTAAAGTGCACAATTTCAGATGTTGAAAAAACAACATTATTGACACATGTGTAATAGATGTGGTATAATTAAGTAAGTTAGATAGTTATAAATTTAACAATCATTCCTGCGACAATATAAAAAATGAAAGGATTCTTTTTATGATTAACGTAATTGCCGATAAATGTATAGGCTGTAATGCTTGTATAAGAGTCTGTCCCGTGCCTAATGCTAACCGTTACGATGGTAATGTAGTTCACGTCAACGATGACCAGTGTATCCGCTGCGGCGAATGTGTAAAGAATTGTCAGCACGGCGCACGCTACTATACCGATGACCTTGAACAGCTTCTCAGCCTTATCAAGACAACCAGTGTTTCCCTTGTTGTTGCCCCTGCAATCAAAACCGCTATGGATGGTAAGTGGAGACACGTTCTCCAGTGGCTGAAGGATATGGGTGTTCACGAAATTTATGACGCTTCCTTCGGTGCCGATATCTGTACATATCTCCATCTTGAATACGTTAAGAAGAACCCTGCTGCAAAGATTATTTCACAGCCTTGCGCTGCAATCGTAAACTATGCGGAAAAGCATAAGCCTGAGCTTCTTCCGAAGCTTTCGCCTGTTCAGTCACCGCTTATGTGTACGGCAATCTATGTCCGCAAGTACCTCGGCAATAACGATACAATTATCGGTCTTACACCTTGTATCGCAAAGGGTGACGAGTTCCGCAACACAGGTATCGTAAGCGGAAACGTTACTTTCAAACGTATTTCCGAATATATCGAAAAGAACAATATTCCTCTCGGCACAGGTCACAGCCCGTTTGAATTCACAAAGGCAAGAGGCTTTGACGGTGCATTCTATCCTATCCCGGGTGGTCTGAAGGAATGTCTGAAGGTGTTTGCACCCGACCTTTCCGTTGCAACCTCCGAGGGTGTACAGAAGGTTTATGAGGATTTTGAAACATATCTTGAAACCGACCCTTCAAAGGTTCCTACAGTTTATGACGTGCTTTCCTGTGAGTTCGGCTGTAACTCGGGTGCAGGTGCAGCTGAAAAGTTTGATATGTTCAATTCCTATGATATCATGATGAAGGTTAAGGGCTTCGCAAGCAAGCGCAAGAAGAATGAGCGCTTCCATACAAAGCTGTTCAAGAGCCTCAAGCTTGAGGACTTCCTCCGCAGCTACACAAACAGAAGCACTGACGCTATACCTTCTATGGCTCAGCTTGACAGCGTGTTCAGAAGTATGGGCAAATATACCGACGCTGACCGTCACGTTGACTGTCACGCCTGCGGATTTAAGAGCTGTAAACATATGGCTATGACAATCTACGCAGGAAACAATACTCCTGCTAACTGTATTATGTACGAGAAGCAGAAGATGGCTGAGCTGAAAAACAGCCTTGAAGCCCGTCACGCAACTTTGCAGGACTCTGTTGCTCAAATTCATAATTCCCTTGAAATTCTCACCGATAAAATTCAGCCTATCGCTGAAAATACAGCTGAAAATACTGCTCAGAATGAAAGCATCAAGAAGGATATGGGCGTTATCAGCAGAGATATTTCCAGCGTTTCCGACCGTGCGGACGGAATTGCTACCGCTGTTGACAGCATCACCGCAAGCATTGAGGAATACACAAAAATCCTTGAAAAGATTTCCGCAATCGCTGGTCAGACCAATATTCTTGCTATCAACGCTTCTATCGAAGCCGCAAGAGCAGGTCAGCACGGTAAGGGCTTTGCGGTTGTTGCCGACGAGGTAAGAACCCTTGCTATCAAGTCTGCCGAAACACTTGCCGAGGCTGAGGCTCATACAAATGAAATTCTTGAAAGCGTTGCAAAAATCAAGAGTTCCTCCGATGCAATCATCGGCGAGGTTACCGATACCAAGGAGAATGTTGAGAACACCGACAAGGCTGTTGAAATCCTCAGCAGCAGTTCACAGCTTATCAGCAGCAGCGTGTCCGATATTACCGCTGTTATTGAAGAACTCAACGCAATTGCCGCTGACCTTGTTGCACAGTAAAAACAAAATAAGCTGCATCAGAGAGAAAATCTCTGGTGCAGCTTTTTGCTTTAAGAGAAGAAATTATTTTTCTTTTTCAATAAGAGTTACTTCACCCAGTATAACTGCGTCAACGTAGTCAAGTGCTGAGGTGAATTTTTTTTCAGACAGCACCCCTCCGCCATACCAGCGATTGGTTGTGTTGTGTGCGTCGGAGCCGCAGGTCACAGGCAGGTTATACCATTCAGCGTACATTTTTGCACGCTCGTCAAACGCAGGGTCAGCGTGGGAAGTGTTTATGATTTCCACGCCGTCAACACGGTGAGGAGCAAGGGTCATCATAGGGATATAATCGTAATCTCTGAACGGGTGAGCGTGGATAACTCTTCCTCCGCAGGCGTGAACATGGTCAAGAAATCTGTACAGATTCATGTCCATAATTCTGTCATTGTTCATAAGCCACTGTTTGTCAAGGCCGTATACAAGAAAATCTGCGCCATAGTAGGTAAACTCAAAGCCAAAATAAACGTCAAGCCCGATTTCGTCGCCCTTTGCTTTTGCACTTTCGTAACCCTTGCAGAACAGCTCAACACGTTCTTTCCAGGGCAGGTCACGGGGCACGGTGGTGTTGCCGTTGAAGAAATGGTCAGTAACGATAATTCCCGTGTAGCCTTCTTCCTTGTATTTCACAGCCATTTCTGCACCCGTCGAATTTGCACAGGCACTTGTTTCGGACGTGTGGAGATGGGTTTCATATTTGAACATAAATTCAGCTCCTTTTGAATGGGTAAATTGGAATTTGTCGGGGAGTTGCGGAGACCTATTGAGGGAGACCCTTTTGAAAAAGGGTCATCCCTCAAACTCCCTCCCT
>JAZSHA010000035.1:0-1876 GCA_045533025.1 Oscillospiraceae bacterium | reverse complement strand
TATGCAGTTTTGCCTTGACAATCAGGTTCCTATGGCAACTCTGCTCCTTATGGGTCTGCGTACCGTTCTTTCCAAGTTCAACAACGATGAGAAGGACGTCTCTGTAAAGAGCTGTGTCGCAAGACGCGGAACACTTCTTGAAAAGCGAAGCGGCGGTACAAGAATTCACTTCTTCCCACTCCGCACAATTATTGAACCTGAGATAACCTTCTATGAGGCTCTTCATATCATTCAGGGCGAGCAGAACAAGCTGTTCCGCCATGCAAACTTCGACCCGATTGATTTCACAATGCGCCGAAGCAAATACCGTGGCTTAACTCCCGGTTCAAGCTACGAAAGCCTTAGCCTTACATATCAGCCTATGACAATCCAGCGCGGCAAATACGATATGCCTGATATCAACTATAAGACAATGTGGTATACAAACGGCGTTGCAGGTCAGCCTCTTTACCTGACAGTTATGCACCGTGCCGAGGACAATGGTCTGAATTTCAGCTTTGAGTATAGAAAGGACGCTGTTACTGAGTATGAGATGGAGTACCTCTATTACTATCTCTGCCGTGTACTGTTCAGAGGCATTGAAAATAAAGACAGAACCGTGGGCGAAATTCTCGAAATGATTTAAAACCAAATCGGCGAAGCCGATTTGGCTACGGATTTTTCGCCTTGCGAAAAACGCCGTGGTTTGTTGGGTAAATAAAAAGATTGTATAAAGGAGAAATCATTATGTTTGAACAGCTTAAAGAACTTATCTGCAACTACGTTGAGGTTGACGAAAGCGCCATCACTGAGGACGCAAGATTTATCGAAGACCTCCGCTTTAATTCATATGACTTTATGAGTATGCTTGGTGAGCTTGAGGAAACTCTCGATATTCAGGTTGACGAGCAGGAGGTTATCAAGCTCAGCACTGTAGGCGATGCTGTTAAGTACATTGAGTCCTTGAAAGTGTAAGGTGGAATTATGGATAAAGCAAAAGTAAAAAGCTTGCAGGACTTAGTAAGACTTGCCGCTGAGGAATACGGTGACCACGCATTTATCAAGGAGAAGGCAGGAAAGGAAATTTCCGAAAAGTCATTTAATCAGTTCTTCTCCGATACGAAAAAGGTTGCATCATTCCTGCTTGAAGCAATGGGGCCTGAAAAAGTTCACGCCGCTGTAATCGGCCCGACAAGCTATGCTTATCTGGTTGGTTACTTCGGAACAATTATGGGCGGCAATGTTACTGTTCCTCTCGACGCACAGCTTGCTTGTGAAGATATCTGCGACCTTATGAATCGTGCGGACGTAAATGTGTTTTTCTATGACGCACGTTACGCTCCAATGCTTCCCGCAATTAAAATCAACTGCCCCGGCATAAAGACTTTTGTTGCACTTCAGGCGAACGAGGGCGCTGAAAATGTGCTGACAGAAATTACAGAAAAATACTCCGAAGCAGCAATTTTCGATATTCCCTCCGAGTCGCTTGCTTCAATCGTGTACACATCAGGTACAACAGGCAAGGCAAAGGGTGTTATGCTTACACACGGAAATCTCATCGACAACGCTATGTGCCAGGATAACGAAAGCTCTACCGAGGATTCTCTTTTGAGCGTGCTTCCTATCCACCACGTTTACTGCTTCGCTTGTGATATTCTCCTTTCTCTCCGTTACGGCGTAACTGTATGTGTCAACGACGCTATGATGAGAATTGCACAGAATCTGAAGCTTTTCCAGCCTACAATTGTTATGCTTGTTCCGATGATTGCGGAAACAATTCTCAAGCAGATTAACGCTGCCGCAAAGGCTAAGGGTCTCCCTGCAAAAGCTGTTGCACAGGCTTTCTTCGGCGGCAGATTAAAGGGTATCTACAGCGGCGGCGCTTACCTTGCTCCTG
>JAZSHA010000225.1:0-4611 GCA_045533025.1 Oscillospiraceae bacterium | reverse complement strand
TTTTGGTGCCTCCGGACGGAATCGAACCATCGACACGGGGATTTTCAGTCCCCTGCTCTACCGACTGAGCTACAGAGGCATCTTCGCGGTACAGCTACCATATACAATTCCTAAAGGAATTTTGGCGACCTGGATGGGACTCGAACCCACGACCTCCGCCGTGACAGGGCGGCGTTCTAACCAGCTGAACTACCAGGCCAAAATGGTGGGAACAATAGGGCTCGAACCTATGACCCCCTGCTTGTAAGGCAGGTGCTCTCCCAGCTGAGCTATGCTCCCATTTTGTCATTCTGTTTACCAGCGACTTATATATCTTACAACAAAACACAGCAAAAGTCAAGAGGTTTTTTCAAAAAAATATTATTATCGGCATTTTGCACAACATATCCATTGTAACTTCACCTACACTATAGCAAAATATATTAAAAAATGCGGAATAGCACCTTTAAAGGCAGTATTCCGCACAAAATTATTTATTACAATAGCTGTCATAATAGCAAGCTATTTTTGTAAAAACTCCCTTTTTAGCGTTTCCGCAGATTTCAACAGCGGAAATTTCGCTGCTTGTTCCGTCGGGGAAAACAAATCTGTCACGAAGTCCCTCTCCGCTGTATCCGAGATAGGTAGCAAATCTCGCTTTACAGCCTCTTTCGGTAAAGTTCAGCCTGTACTGCAAGCCAAGATGGTCAAGTGCGATATACTGCTTGTCATAGGCAATATATTTACGGCGCACAATTCCTCTGTCCTCGGCAAAACCATCGCTGTAGTAATAGCTGTACTCATCGTTTACGTCCTTCATATAGTAATCGCTGACAATTCGGGAATAGTCGCCCGTTATGCCTTCTTCAAAGATTTTCGCAGGGGTGACCACAAGAGGATTGTCAGCTGGCGACAGACGGATTTCGTTCACTCCGCCGATATATGGGTAGTCCTCATACAGTGTAAGCCCAAGACATACGATTGCCGTCCACTGGCTGTCGTGCTCTTTAATGTAAATATAGCGCACGGTTTCGCTGTTGCTTTGCCACGTAACGTTAGGAACAGTCATATGCTCAGTCATAAGAGCATTGAGGGAAATCATCGTCAGCGTACCAGGCGCGATTTCATTCTGTGGCAGCATTGACGAAAAGCCTCGTGAGAAAATTTTAAGCAGGCTTTTCCCTCTGCTTCTGATAACAGAAAAAGAGTCCATAATTCCGCTGTGCACAAGCTTACCGCCTACCGAGAAATCAATCTTTACGATATCGCTGTTTGTACAGTTTGTTTCAGCAACAGCAGTAAAGCTGCTGTAAGGCGTGTACCTTTCCCTTGTGCACCTGAAAGTCACAAGCTTGTCCGTTTCAAGGGCTGTCCCGTCCTTGAAGTATAATTTCAGCAGTACATTCACGCTTCTGCCTCCTTCTGAACAGCCTGTGCAGTACAGATAAGCTCAGCCGTAACCGTTTCAGACTTGCCGCTTTCACCCTTACATTCGTACCCTGCAAGAACAGCATCGTCAAAAACCATTCCGCCGTACTCAAAGGAAAAAGCTGCACCGCTTATCAGAAGCGCATCAAGAAGATAAGCACAGCTGGTTTCAGCCTTTCCTGAAACTACAATGCGGGCAGCCTTTCCGCCGCCGTTGTGAAGCGCAACGCCACTGTTTATCAGCACCGTTTCACCCACCGCAGAGGAGCGTGCAAAAGAGTAGCTTTCAACAAAAATTTTTATGCCGTTAAGTACAGCACAATATTTATCAGCCGCAAATTCCATATCCGCACCTCTTTGCATCAAAAATTATCTCGCAGTAAACCCTGTCGGTTTTCGGGTCGTACTGCACCTCGGAAATTTCGGCTCCGAAAACTTCTTCTCCGCAATTCATCACCGCAGGGACAACAATGCTTTCGACGCATTTCTGCACCGCATTGCCGTCTGCACCGAAAGCCTGAACTGTAATTCTGACCTGCACCGAAACATCAGCTGTACCTCCGTGAAGCCTTTCAAAGCGGACTTTGCGGATACCAGCATAGGAAGAAACCTTTCCGTCATTTCTGTTGTAGCCTGCAAGTCGGCAGTATTCCCTTTCACAGGGGACACCTGCTTCCGAAACTGCCGCAATTACGCTGTCAAGAATATTCTGCATAGCCTATCACTCCATTCTCGCAAATACAAAGCCGCTGTCGGAAATCATTCCCGAGCAGAGCGCCTCGTATTCCTTGAAAAGCTGACGGGCGTAGGCAAGACGTGCAGAGTATTCCTGCTCCTGAGGAACAGCGCCTGTTCTTGTCAACGCAAGCTTTTCCCGTACAGCCTTTATTTCAAGTGTGCGGCAAAGAGCTTCCGCCGCCGCAAGGTAGTGCAGAGCAATGCTGTCACAGCTTTCTTCGCTGACAATGCGGCTTGAAATGTGCTCCGCCGAAAGCTCGGCAACGGGGAGGAATTCGTCAGCGTCAGGCTCATTGTAGAAAAGTCTGAAAATTGAAAATACATTTTCAAAACAAAGCATTTTTTACCTCCGTTACATCTTGTATTCGTCACAGTTTCCCGCAACATTTTCAGCAGAAAGATTTCTGCAAAGCTCCTCCAGCTCCTCATCGCCCAGAAAATCCTTCACAAAGCTGAAAAGCTTCTTAGCCTGTCCGTCGGGATTTTTTAGCATAAGCGCACGGCAAATCATAGCCTCGGACTTGTTTCTTTCAGCAGTACCAACAGCCTTTTCCGAAACAGAACAGCTTTTTGTTACCCCCGCACGAACCTGTGCAGGAACTGCAACAAAGCTCCATTCGTAAACGTCGGAGATATCCTCCAGCGTAAAAAAGCAAAGCTTTCCACCGTACTTTTTGCCCTTAACGTGACGGCAGGGCTTCTCCCTCCTGTCCGCACCGCAGATTGAGCAAATCTGCTTTTCAGCGGAGCAGGACACGGAAACTTCCTTCTTGATGCCGCCGTCAATCTCACGGATAAGGTCAGCGTTTGAGTCAGTTCTCACCATATAAGCGTAGCCCCTGAGAGAAGCGTATTTCTCACCGAGAGAGTTCATTCTGTCCTCCTCGACAACCTCCGTCATAAAAAGACGTGCAGTCTGATTTTCGCCCTTTGGATTGTGGTCGAAAATTCCCGTTACACCCACAAACTTTTCCGCAAGCTCATCAAGTGCCTCACGTGAAAAACGTTCGTTGTCACGGTCAATTTCGTTGTCGCAAAGAGTCACAGGAAAAATGTAAACCTCCTCAGCAGTGTGCTCACGGCGGGTAAACCTGTTGAGAAGTTCAAGTAAAGTTTTTTCGTCCATTGGTTTCACTCCTTTGATTTAATGCGAAATTCGGAATGCGTAATGCGGAATTGGGTTTAAAATTCCGCATTACTAATTCCGAATTAATTTACGCGATGTTAAGAACCTTAACTGCGTCTGCGGAGATTACGGAGAAGCCTGCGTTTACTGCAACGGCTGCTGCTTCGGAGAGCTTAGAGATAAGCTTGTCAACCTCAACAACAACCTCGCCGCCTCTGATGAGTTCAAGTGCGCAGGTCTTGTCCATACCGATTGCGATATCGTCTGCAACAGCAGAGGAAACCACGATTTCTGCACCGAACGGAGTAATCATATTGCCGCCGTTTGTTGTTACTGCCTTGTTCATCTCGTCAAATGCGAGAATTTTTGCAGCTGTAGCAGGGGAGCATACAATCGCATTCATTTCGCAGCTTGTGAACTTGCCCCAGAAAGCAGCAAGCTCAGAGTAGTTGAAGTCGCCGCCTGTCATAGCAACTTCTTCAGCTGTTGCTGTAACAGCTGTGATTGCTGCTGTTTCAATTGCCTTAGCAAGCTTTGCACCTACGGCACGGAGAGCAACCGCAAAAACGTCAAGTCTCTGCTGTCTGATTGCTTCGTATGGAGCGTTGATAAGACGTGCAAACTTCTTGAGTGCAATTGGTGCAGATGTGAGAGAAATGCTGCTTTCAGGAAGTGCAGCACCAACAGCGATTTCAGCGTCATAAGCCTGACCGTCATCGGAAAGCACGATACCACGGCAATCGATACCGTCAGCAATGCTCATTGCAGCAGTAATCTTGTTTACACAACCGCTGTTAAGACCGCTTTCAACAGCACGTCTTACAAACTCAGGGAAAAGAATTGCGCTTTCTGCAGACTGGAAGAACTTGTCCACCTTGTCAGCATTTACGCCCTTTACCTTGATGTCGAAGCGCTTCAGCTGACGTTCAAAAGCGTCAAGCTTAGCAAGACCATCTGTGTAGTTTTCAGATGGGTCAAGCGCTTCAAGCGCCTGAGAAAAAGACTTGCCGGAAAGATTATAAAGACCCTTTTCAATTTTGATAGAATTAAACATAATATACATTCTCCTTTGTTTTTAGTTGGAATTGTGAGCAAGTTCCTGCTCGATTTTTGCCGCCTGTGCGTTGTGAAGTCTTGCCTGAGCAAGAACAGCCTCGTCCTGAAGATTGATGTTGTCCCACTCAACAGAAACTGTACCTTCGCCGCCGATAAGCGCAAGGTAGGTATTGCACACCTGCTTTATGACGGGTGTAAGCTGTCTGCGGTAGAACTCCAGCTCAGATGTGAGAATATCAGCCTGCTGAGAGGACATTCTCTCCGTTGAGGACCATGTCAGACCG